>NZ_JBEOMB010000126.1:0-10385 GCF_046000175.1 Rhodoplanes sp. SY1 | reverse complement strand
TGCGCCACTTGCCCTTCAGTCCCTCCGTGTTCGGCTTGGTCATGCCGGCACCAGGAGTTTGGGGAGGCGCACGAGATCATAGGCCGCGGCGGCCAGCGTGAAGGCGAAGCCGACGCGGGGGACGCCTCTGAACCGGGTCTTGTCCTGGCCAGCGACGGCCTTGATCCATAGGCGGTGACCGGCCGCGGCGGGTCGGTCTCGCGCACGACATGGTCGGCGGCCGAGCCGGCCTGGGCGCCGATCGACGAGACGAAGACGAGCGGGAGGCGGCGTGCGGCGCAGGCTTGCGCCAGCGCGGCGGTCGCGTGCCGGATCACCCGGTCGTAATCGCCCACATCGACGCCGCTGCGATGGGCAATGCCGGCGAGATGCACGACCGCATCCGTGCCGTCGAGCGGCGGCGCCCAGTCGACGTCTCCGGCGAGATCGGGCAGCCGGACCGGCTCGATCGTGGGACTCGGTGCGCATGCGATCCCGGACGCGACCGTCGCCGCATCCCGTGCCGACGCGCGGACCTCGTGTCCAGCGCGCACGAGCGCCGGAACCAAGCCGCGGCCGACGAATCCCGACGCCCCGGTGACCAGGGTGCGCATCAGCAGGGCGGCTGCGAGGTCGTCGCCGCGCGCTGCGATCCGGCGAGATCGACGAGCAGGGCCGCGACCGCGGCCGCGCCGACGGCGCACGCGGCGAGGCTGACGGCAGTCTGGTCGGCGACGACCGTGATCACGGCGGCGACGACCAGTGCCGTGTTGGTCGCGAACACCCGGCCGATCACCTGGCGGACGCTTATCCCGCCCGTCTCGGAGCGCTAATAGAAATGCGTCTTGTGCGTCTCCCACACCCGCTCGCCGCGAGCGAGCCGGCGCAGCAAGGTGAGGGTCGCATCCGTCACGTAAAAGAGCGGCAGCAGGAGAGCGGCGGCGACGTGCCCGCTGGTAGCGAGCGTGATCAGGAGCCTGCCGATCAGCAGGCCGATCGGCAGGCTGACGACGTCGCCGAGAAACAGGCGCGCGACCGGCTTGTTGAACGGTGCGAAGCCGAGCGTCGCCCCGAGCAGCGCGAGCGCGACCATCCCGCCGAGCGGCGGCATCGCCCCGAGCTGCGCGAGCACCAGGAGCCCGGCCGTGATCGGAACGACGTTCGCGACCGTCATACAGTCGATCCAGTCCAAGAAGTTCACGAGGTTGACGAACCACAAAAGGCCGATCCCGAGCGCGGCGCGCTCGACCGTGTCGGGAATCGCGGGCAGGAGGTCGACCGGGCCGGGCAGCGTCGCCATCACGGCGGCGACGGCCACGGCCTGGAGCAGGAGCCGCGGTCCTGGCGGGATTGGACGGATGTCGTCGATCAGCCCGACCACGGCGAGCATCGCGGTCTCGGTGACGACAACCAGCAGCTGTTCTTCCGGCCAGGGCGCGACGCCGCTCCTGGTCGCGGCGCCGGCCGCGACCAGGAGCGTCGTCGGGACGACCGCGATGCCGCCGCCCTGAGGGGTCGGGATCGTGTGCGAGGAGCGGGCGTTCGGCCGCGCGAGGGCGTAGCGCTGGAGCAGCGGAAATAGCACACGGATTAGACCGGCGGTCAGGACCGCGGTGGCCGCGAGACCGAGCCCCGCGGCCAGCCCCGGACGATCGAAGTGTGCCAGTGCGGCATCGCCGGTTCCATTCCTGCCCACGGCCCGGCCCGGAGACCCGCGGTCGTGCCGAGCCATGCGGGGGCGGACCGCCGGCCCGAGGCAGAACTAGCGAGGCGACGGATGAATGTCCATCGAGCGGTCGCGGCGTCCCCGGTACGATCCGGCGCGTCGATCGCCGAGGCCGGATGTCTCGCAGTTGAGCCGGGCAGAGGCTTGCTCTACTAGTCTGGTTGCGACGCGGGACGACAGGCGGCGAATGGGTATTCCGGTTCGGTTCAACTGGCGACGGTACTGCATCATCGGGCACGACGTCGTGGCGACGGTCGCGGCGCTGCTGCTGAGCCTGTATGCGCGCTTCGAGGATTCGGGGCTGGAGGATCGGGTGTCGCTGCTCGCCGTGGTCCTGCCCGTCTTCTTCGTCTATGCGAGCGGCGTGTACTGGTTCTTCGACCTGTACCGGTCGAAGTGGCGGTTCGCCTCGCTCCCCGATCTCGTCAACATCGTCCGCTCGTCGGCGGTCCTGTCGCTGTCGCTGCTGGTCCTCGACTACGTCCTGGTCGCGTCGTACTTCTTCGGCAGCTTCTTCTTCGGCAAGATCACCATCGCGCTCTATTTCGTTCTCCAGATTTTCTTTCTCGGCGGGCCGCGGATCGCCTATCGTTGGTTCCGGCTGAGCCGGACCCGGCTCCGGACCCGGGCGCAGGGCAACTCGGTCGCGACGCTGATCCTCGGCCGGGCGGCCGACACCGAGGTCCTGCTGCGCTCGATCGAGAGCGGCGCGGTGCACCAGCTCGCGCCGGTCGGCATCCTGTCGCCGTCGCAGGCCGACCAGGGCCAGATGGTGCGCGGGGTGCGGGTGCTGGGGACTTTCGCCGACCTCGCGCAGGCGAACGATTATCTCGTCGGGCGTGGAATAGAGCTGCGGCGGCTGGTGCTTACGTCGTCGGCCTTCGAGTCCGGCACCGGCGTGGAGACCGTGCTGACGACGGCGCGCCGCCTCGGGATCGCGACGCATCGGCTGCCGTCGCTGGAGGAGGGCGGGCAGGTGCTGCGGCTCGCGCCCGTCGCCGTCGAAGACCTGCTGCTGCGGCCGAGCGTGGGGATCGACAATCTTCAGCTTGAGCGCTTCGTCGAAGGCGCGGCCGTGGTGGTGACGGGTGGTGGCGGCTCGATCGGCTCCGAGGTGTGCCATCGCGTGATCAGATTCGGGGCCGCGCGGCTCCTGGTGATCGAGAGCTCGGAGCTCGGGCTGCACGACGTGATGGACGCGCTCCGCGCCAAGGGCAGCGAAGCCAGCATCGAGGGCCGCATCGCCGACATTCGGGACCGCACGCGGATCGACCGGCTGTTCGCCGATTTCAAGCCCGACCTGGTGTTCCACGCCGCGGCGCTCAAGCACGTGCCAATCCTGGAGCGCGACTGGGACGAGGGCGTGAAGACCAACGTGATCGGCTCGGTCAACGTCGCCGATGCGGCCGTGCGGGTCGGCGCCCGCGGCATGGTGATGATCTCGACCGACAAGGCGGTCGAGCCGGTGTCGGTGCTCGGTGCGACCAAGCGCTTCGCCGAGATGTATTGTCAGGCGCTCGATGCCGAGCTGGTGCGTCGCGCGAGCGGGGCCGAGCGGCGCCCGACCCGGCTGATCGCGGTCCGCTTCGGCAACGTGCTCGCCTCGAACGGCTCGGTGATCCCGAAGTTCAAGGCGCAGATCGAGATGGGCGGCCCGGTGACGGTGACGCATCCCGACATGGTGCGCTACTTCATGACGATCCGGGAGGCCTGCGATCTCGTCCTCACGGCGTCGAGCCACGCGCTCGGGCCGGATCGCTCGGAAGTGTCGATCTACGTGCTCAACATGGGCCAGCCGATCCGCATCGTCGATCTCGCCGAGCGAATGATCAGGTTGAGCGGGCTCGAACCGGGGCGCGACGTGTCGATCGAGTTCACCGGCATCCGGCCGGGCGAGCGGCTGAACGAGATCCTGTTCGCGCGCGGCGAGCCCACGCTCGAGATCGGCGTTCCGGGCGTGATGGCGGCGAAGCCGGTGTTCGCCTCGCTCGACGTGATGAAGGCGCGGCTCGGCGCCCTCGAACGCGCCCTCGCGCGCGGGACGGACGGCGCTCAGGACGAGGTGCTGAAAATCCTGCGCGACGCCATCCCGGATTTCAGGGGCGAGGCCGCCTGAGACCGCCGACGCGCTCGTAGAGTGCGACGATCTCCCGACCGACGATCGCGGCCGAGAACTGCGCCTCGACGAGCGGCCGGCTCTGCGCGGCGAGCGTCCGCCTCAGATCCGGATCCGCGGCGAGGCGCTGGACGGCGGCGGCGAGCGCCGCCGGATCGTCGGCCGGAACCAGCAGCGCGTTGACGCCGGCCCGGGCCACCTCGCGACAGCCCGGCACGTCGGTCGCGAGCAACGGGCGGCCGCAGGCGGCGGCCTCGAGCAGGCTCACGGGAAGGCCCTCGCGGCGCGACGGCAGCACCGCGACATGCGCGGCGGCCCACACGGCGCGAATGTCCGACACATGGCCCAGCCAGGTCACACCGGGGAGCTGCGCGAAGGCGCGCAGCTCGGCCTCGGGGATCGAGGTGGAGTTCGACGGATCGGGCGTTCCGGCGAGCAGCAGGTGCGGCGCCTGCCCGGCCGCGTGCAGCGAGCGCCACGCGCTCATCAGCGTGCGGACGCCTTTGTCGTCCAGCATTCGGCCCACATAGGCGAATGTCGGCGGGCCCTCCGGCTCCGGCAGCGGCGTCAGCCGGTCCGTGTCGACGCCCGAGCCCGGGAACGCCACGATCCGCGCCGGCGAGACGCCGGCGGCGGCGAGCAGCACACGATCGTCGCGGTTCTCGACGGTCGTGAGGGAGCAGGCGCGGTCGAGCAGGGCGGGCAGCGCAGCGCGGACCAGACGGGACACGACGCCGGCGTCGGACGTGAACAGCGTGCCGAGGCCGGTCAGCCCGTTGACGGTCGGCAGCCGCAGTCCGGTCCCGGCGAGCGCGCCGACGACGGCCCCCTGCAGGGCAACGTGATGCACGAGATCGGGGCGGATGGCGAGGTAGAGCGCCCGCACCCGGCGCGCCGCGGCGAGCAGGCGATCAGGCCGGCGGCTGCCGCGGGCGAGATCGGCTGGATGGACGACGAAACCCTCCGCCTCGATCGCCTTTCGATCCTGCTCCCGATTGATCCGCGTGATCACGTGCACGTCGTAGCCGGCCGCTTTCGCGGCGCGGGCCATCGGTAGCCGGTGGAGCAGAAAGTACCAGTCTTCCGTGGCTAAATAGACCAAACGAAGAGGGCAGATCGCCGTGGCTTCGACCGCACCGACGGCCGCCCCAGGGAGCGCCGCGGCGCTCACGTCTGGCGTCGTGTGTGGATTGCGAGCAATGCGCTGCAAGTACGGGGTGAAGGCTGACAAGGACATCATGTAAGCCTCGATCCCTGGAACGTTGTGATGAATATACAACCCGTTGTCCTTTTAGAAGGCGCTTCGACGGCATTCTGCCTTGCGAACGATGGGGGACCAACGAACGCTCTCTGTAAAGGCCGGCGATCTGGTCCGGGTGACGCGTTTGGCGCAGCACGAATGATCGAGGACATGACGGTCTGCAATCTGTCGCCGGCGCCGCTTACATCGTATCTGAGCGCGGTGTCGAAGTTCAGTCTGCATTTTGGCCTGTCGCCCGATGACCTGGGCCTGAACGACGTCCATGCGTTCCATGTCCATCTGGTGGCGAACCCAGGGGAATCGCGTTTGACGTAGCGCCGAATCGGGATTGCGATTCAGCGAGTTATGGATTCTTGGAGGATCTCCCGAGCGGTCAGGGAGGTCACCGTGGAGCTGTTCATCACGTCGTTCGCGCAAGTTCCGGACCCGCGGGCCAGCAACGCGCGCCACGACCTCGTCGAGATCCTGTTCATCGCGTTCGTCGCGGTGCTGTGCGGCGCGAAGAGCTGCGTCGAGATGGCCGATTTCGGTCGGGCGAAGTCGACGTTCTTCGAGAAGATGCTCGGCCTGGCGCACGGCATCCCGTCGCACGACACGTTCTCGACCGTGTTCCGGATGCTGGAGCCCCACGCCGGCCACGCGGCAGGTAGGGCTCGATCCGCGCCCACTCGGAATCGCTCAGCCAGTAAAGCTGCTTGCTCATCAAGGGCTCCGTGCCCCCCGGAGCCCCTGAATCAGTCAACGCTCCGCGCCGCAAGCGAATTGAGTACGGACCCTAGCCTGCAGAGCACGGTGCGTTACACCCGGGTCGCCACTCGGACCATCAGCGCCACCCCGAGCCCGCTGGACGGGCTGCATCTTGAGGTCGTGCCGCCCGGCTGAGCGGCCGGGATGTCCGCGGCAGTCGGAGGTGGCGGACGTCTTCCGTCGTCACGGTGAGGCGTTCCGGCTCGCTCACGCCGGCCATCTCGGGGCCGACGAGCGGCGTGTCATGAGCGCGATCACGGCCTGCCGGACCTCGCTGGGCGGCCATGTAGAGCATTGCGACGCCTGTGGCACGATACGGATCGCCTACAACTCGTGCCGCAATCGTTACTGTCCGAAGTGCCAGGGCGGTGCGCGGCATGCCTGGCTCGAGGAGCGCCAGGCTGCTGCCCGTCCCTTACTCCCGCGTGGTCTTCACGGTACCGCCGCAGATCGCCGAGATCGGCTTCCACAACAAGGCCGTCGTTTACGGCACCCTCTTCCGCTCAAGCTCCTTCCTTCCTGTCCGGGTCCTCGCCCGTAGCTTCCGACGGCGTTTCCTCGACGAACTCCGCCACGCCTTCGCCGCCGGCACCCTGCGGTTTTCCGGAACCCTGGCGGTGCTGGCCGATCCTCGCGCCTTCGTGCGTCGGCCGCTTTCTCCTCCACGCCCTGCCGGACTTCTTCCATCGCATTCGCCACTACGGCTTCCTAGCCAATGCAGACCGCCGCGACAATTTCGCTCGGTGCCGTCGCCTGATCGCCGCCAGCGACACGACTGTGGAGCCGACGCCCGCGTCGATTCCGCAGGCGGTGATCGCGATCATCCGACGCCCTCCCGGCCTGTCCGGACTGCGGCGGCCTCATGCGGCGTGTTGCCGTCGTGCCACGCTCGCCTTGCTACCCTCGGCCGTTCTGCTGCGGCACGTCATGACCATGAACCCGAAGGACTTCGACGCACCGCTCACGTGCTGGCCCGGAACTGCCAATCGCGATCCCGCGCGATCCGCCGTCGTCCGCGTTGCGACCACTCGGCGAGATTGCGGTCGCAACAATACTGACCGCAGCATCCCAGTGCGTCGGATCGTCGGTCGCGTCGACCAATCGCCCCTCCGTTGCCGAACCGCAACCGTCATCCAGATTTCGATGACCCGCATTCTTCCGACACTTCTCCCACAGGGCTCTCGACGCCCGCGGCTTCGCTCGATCCGGCCTCAATGAGGTCGCACTCGGGCCTCCCGGAGGGCTCGGCGCCTCGGCGGCGACGATGATGCCGCTTGTCGAGGCGCTTCGCCCCCACGTGTTCGCGGCGGCCGCGCATCCATGCCGACAACGCGCCGGTGCCGGTGTTCGCTAAGGGCAAGACGCGCACTGGGCGGCTACGCCCGAAGATCGAGGCGCTGTGGCAGGCCGATTCGCGCCCGACTTCCGGAGAAGCGGCGCGACCCGCCACCACTGATCGTCCGCCAAGTCCCTCGGGTAACGTTGGCCTTCAATGTCGGCCATCGGGTTCGATGGAGTGGTATCCATTGGGACAACCTGAATCACGGCCGCTGTCGCACCGCCACTTCAGTTTCCAAACGGGCTCTGAGACTACTCCGAGTCCCTCGGCTCTTCTACGTCATTGCTAAGTTGAAGCCTCATGCTGAACAAATTGAGACGATCACTATTTCTATTCTTGCGCGAAACGACTCCCGCCACCGGTTCAGCTGAACTGCGCCGGTCCAACGATCTCGGGCTCTTGGCAGGAGGCTTGCCTTGATGCTAAACACGAACGGCATTGCTGGAAATCGGCATTTATGGGACAGCCCGCATTTTCCGGACTCGATGCCTCTGCCCGCACTCGGGCTTCAAGGAGCTCTTATGTCGTCACCGCTGCTGTTCGATTTGCGCGGCAAACGGGTCTTTGTCGTTGGCCACAAAGGTATGGTCGGTAGTGCGATCGTCCGTCGCCTGGCTTCGGAAGCTTGCGAGATCGTTACCGCGGACCGCGAAACCCTAGATTTGACACGACAGTTCGAGGTCGAGGAGTTCGTAGCTAAGCACCGCCCCCATGCTGTTTTCCTGGCGGCTGGACGCGTCGGCGGCATTCACGCTAACGCGACCTATCCGGCTCAGTTTATTCTCGAGAATCTCCAGATTGTCGCAAATGTCGTACAGTCCGCTCATACGAACGGGGTCGAGAAGCTCCTTTACCTGGGCTCCTCGTGCATCTATCCGAAGCATGCTTCGCAACCTATGCGCGAGGAGGCGCTGCTTACGGGGCAGCTTGAGCCGACTAACGAGCCCTATGCGGTCGCCAAGATCGCGGGCATTAAGCTTTGTGAATCTTTTCGCCGTCAGTACGGCGCCGATTTTATCTCCGTGATGCCGACGAATTTGTACGGCCCCGGCGACAACTATCATCGCCAAAACAGCCATGTTCCGGCCGCGTTGATCCGCCGTTTCCATGAAGCCAAGCTGACGAACGAGCCGCAAGTGGTTGTATGGGGCACCGGCAGCCCGCGCCGCGAATTCCTTGCGGTCGACGATCTCGCCGACGCCTGCGTGTTCCTGATGAAGCACTATTCCGACATCGGCTTCCTGAATGTCGGAACCGGGCAGGACGTCACGATCGGCGAGTTCGCCCACATCGTGGCCGACGTCGTTGGCTACACTAACCTTATCCAATTCGACACATCGCGACCGGACGGTGCGCCTCAGAAGCTGCTCGACGTCAGCCGTCTGACGGCACTCGGTTGGCAGCCGAAGCTCTCTCTTCGTGACGGCTTGGCCGCCGCCTATGCCGACTTCCTCGCCGGAGGCGGGCGGAATATCGACTGATATACAGCGCTCCAATTACCCAAACCGCATGCTCTCGTACTCGGTAATACCGTGATCGGCGCCACGGCGGTGTCGAGTATTGGGGTTTCGTCGCTTCGCTGATCGATACCTGCAAGCTGATCGGTATCGATTCGTACGTCTATCGAAGGAAGGGCTCGCGATATGCCGTGTCGCTCCGTGAGCTCGCGGGCTCAAAATTGGACCCTGGGGTAGGCCATTTCGAATTCGATGGGCGGTCACCCGGCTGTTCGACACTTAGAGCGGTGGGTGAGGCTTCTTCCGGCGCACCTAGGCGTCAAGCCGCCTGCCCCGAGAGGACGTCATGCAGCCGATTAAACTGGCCTTCACCGATACGGACCGGTTCATCCATCCGGCGCTACTGAAGATACTCAAGGCGCATTTCAACGTCGTCATCGACGAAGACGATGCGCAGTTTGTGGTATTTTCAATTTATCCGGGATTTGATTTCCTGAAGCATCGAAATGCTATTCGTATCTTCCAGTCAGAAGAGAGCATCATCCCCGATTTTAATCTCTGTGATTTTGCCTTTGGTTACGCAAACATGATTTTTGATCGCTACATGCGGTTGCCCAACTACTTTTTCTTCGACAATTATCACGAGCTCAGGACCGCAAACCGTTCGACCAGCCGGGGCGTCGCGCCGGACCGGTTCTGTAATTACATCTACTCGAACTTGCATCCTCATCCAATGCGGGGGGCGCTTTTTGAAGCGCTGAACGCGTACCGCCCCGTTCACTCACACGGTCGACACCTCAACAACGCTGAGCCGATCGAAACGCCTACTGCCACGGAGGGTTGGAACGATGCAAAGCTGCGCACCCAGGCTCGCTATAAGTTCTCCATCGTTGCCGAAAACTCCGCAGTGCGCGGTTACACGACCGAGAAGATGACGGACGCGCTGTTCTCACATACGGTGCCGATTTACTGGGGAAACGAGGAGGTGGATCTCGACTTCAACCCACGCCGCTTCATCAACGTCCACTCCTTCTCCTCGCTCGACGAAGTCGTGGCCGAGGTGCGACGTCTCGACAGCGATGACGATGCCTACAGCCGAATGCTGGCCGAGCCGGTATTCACTCCTGACAACCTCGTCCGCGCCCCGACCGAGGAGAAAGTGGTTGCCTTTATGGGGCGGGTATTCAATCATTCCGAGCCAGTCCGCAATCAAGTGTTTTGGGGCGCATGGTACGAGGAGCGGATCAAAGGGCTGTTGGACGACAGAGAGAACCTCCGCCACGCGCGGGCCGAAACAGACAATCTGCGCGGGAGACTGGCGGCGATGGAGGCCGACCTCAGGTGCCTTGCCGAGCTCAAGGATAGGCGATCTGTTCCAAGCTCCACACTCAAAGCTCGCCTTGCGGGCCTTTCACCCCGCCGAGTTCTGCGATCTGTGCTTCAGCGCGTCAGACGCAAACTTCTTGAATGGAACGGCTGAAGTCGCATAACTGCGGGCCACGGGGTCTCAACTTGCCATTTCGGGCAATGTCGGTTAGCAAGCAACTCGCACTTCCTTCGGAGCCGTAGGACGGTAGCCCCGGGCTACACCCGCAGGGCGGATGCGTAACGCTTCTGAGCCAACATCGATAGTTGGGGTTCGTAACAATGTCAGCTCCGGAACCGAATGGCGACCACCGTCTACACGGCCTTCGTTATGTCCACTCGTTTATCTGTCAATTGCGGCCGCATGCCCGTTATGACGCAGGGCTATCGCGTTT
>NZ_JBEOMB010000125.1:0-54801 GCF_046000175.1 Rhodoplanes sp. SY1 | reverse complement strand
ACTCGCGGAGGCGCCCCCTCACCCGACGTCCGCGCCAAACGCGCGAACGTCGACCTCTCCGCGCGTGCGGGGAGAGGTGACGCGCTGCGTTCGCCGAGATCGCCCTACTCCGCCGCCACGGACGCCGCCTGCGCCTCGTCCGACAACGACCGCGGGTCGTAGTTGAGGATCGGGGCGAGCCAGCGCTCGGCCTCGCCGACACTCCACCCCTTGCGGGCCGCGTAGTCCTCCACCTGGTCGCGCTCGATCTTGCCGACCCCGAAGTAATGCGCCTCGGGGTGGCTGAAGTAGAGACCCGACACCGAGGCGCCCGGCCACATGGCGAAGCTCTCGGTGAGCCGGACGCCGATGTCCCCGCCGCCGAGCAGGCCGAACAGCGTGCCCTTCTCGGTGTGGTCGGGCTGCGCCGGATAGCCGGGCGCCGGCCGGATGCCGTGATACTTTTCCGCGATCAGATCCTCGGCGGAAAAATGCTCGTTCGCGGCGTAGCCCCACAGCTCGCGGCGCACGCGCTCGTGCATGCGCTCGGCGAAGGCCTCGGCCAGCCGGTCGGCCAGCGCCTTGACCATGATGGACGAGTAGTCGTCGTTGGCGCCCTTGAAGCGGTCGGCGATGGCGTCCTCGCCGAGCCCGGCCGTGACGATGAAGCCGCCGACGTGATCGGCCAGGTCGCTCGCGACCGGCGCGACGAAGTCGGCGAGCGCCACATTGGCGCGGCCCTCGCGGCGCGTGAGCTGCTGGCGCAGCGTGTGCAGCACGGCGAGCCGCTCGCGCCGCGTCTCGTCGGTGAAGAGGACGATGTCGTCGCCCTCGGACGCTGCCGGCCAGAAGCCGACCACGGCCGCCGCCTGGAACCAGTTCTCCCGCCGGATCGTCTCCAGCATCGTCTGGGCATCGGCGAACAGGGCGCGCGCCGCCTCGCCGACCACCTCGTCCTTGAGGATCGCCGGATACTTGCCGGTCAGCTCCCAGGTCGAGAAAAACGGCGACCAGTCGATGTAGGGGATCAGCTCGGCGATGTCGTAGGTCTCGAACACGCGCCGGCCGACGAAGCTCGGGCGCGGCGGCTGGTAGGCGCCCGACCAGTCGAGCGCCAGCGCGTTCTTGCGCGCCGCCGCCAACGTGAGCCGCTTCTTCTGCTCCTCGCCGCGCGCATGCGCGGCCGAGAGCTTGGCGTATTCGCGCCGGATCTCGTCGATATAGGCGACCTTGTCCTTGGACAGGAGCGACGCCATCACGCCGACGGCGCGGCTCGCGTCGTTGACGTAGACGGCCTGGCCGCGCCGGTAGTTCGGATCGATCTTCACGGCCGTGTGGACACGGCTCGTCGTCGCGCCGCCGATCAGCAGCGGCACGTCGAAGCCCTGGCGCTCCATCTCGGCGGCGACGTGGCACATTTCGTCGAGCGACGGCGTGATCAGGCCCGACAGGCCGACGATGTCGGCCTGCTCGGCCTTGGCGGCCTCGAGGATCTTCGCGGCCGGCACCATCACGCCGAGATCGACGACCTCGTAGTTGTTGCACTGGAGCACGACGCCGACGATGTTCTTGCCGATGTCGTGGACGTCGCCCTTCACGGTCGCGAGCACGATCTTGCCGGCGGCGCTCTTGCCCGTGTCGCCGCTCTTCGCCTTCTCCTCCTCCATGAACGGCATCAGATAGGCGACCGCCTGCTTCATCACGCGGGCCGACTTCACCACCTGCGGCAGGAACATTTTTCCGGCGCCGAACAGGTCGCCGACCACGTTCATGCCGGCCATCAGCGGGCCTTCGATCACGTCGAGCGGCCGCGTCGACGCGAGCCGCGCCTCCTCGACGTCCTGCGCGATGAAGTCCGTGATGCCGTGGACGAGCGCGTGGGACAGCCGCTTCTCGACCGGCCACGAGCGCCATTCGAGCACCGCCTCGCTCGTCTCGCGGGTCTGGCCACGATACCGCTCGGCGACGGCGAGCAGCCGTTCGCCGGCGTCCTTGCGGCGCGCCAGAATCACGTCCTCGCAAGCCTCGCGCAGCTCGGGATCGAGATCGTCGTAGACGGCCATCTGGCCGGCGTTGACGATGCCCATGTCCATGCCGGCCTGGATGGCGTGATAGAGGAAGACCGAATGCATCGCCTCGCGCACCGGCTCGTTGCCGCGAAACGAGAACGACAGGTTCGACACGCCGCCCGAGACGTGCGCGCCGGGCAGGTTCTGGCGGATCCACCGCGTCGCCTCGATGAAGGCGAGGCCGTAGCCGTCGTGCTCCTCGATGCCGGTCGCCACCGCGAAGACGTTCGGATCGAACACGATGTCCTCGGGCGGGAAGCCGACCTGATCGACGAGAATGTCGTAGGCGCGCTTGCAGATGGCGATCTTGCGCTCGACCGTGTCGGCCTGGCCCTGCTCGTCGAAGGCCATCACGACGGCGGCGGCGCCGTAGCGCCGCACCAGGCGGGCCTGGCGCACGAACGCCTCCTCGCCCTCCTTCATCGAGATCGAGTTGACGATGGGCTTGCCCTGGATGCACTTCAGGCCGGCCTCGATCACGTCGAACTTGGAGGAGTCGACCATCACCGGAACCTTGGCGATGTCGGGTTCCGAGGCGACCAGATTGAGGAAGGTCGTCATCGCCGCGACGGCGTCGAGCAGGCCCTCGTCCATGTTGACGTCGATGACCTGGGCGCCGTTCTCGACCTGATCACGTGCGACCGACAGCGCGGCCGCGTAGTCGCCGGCCTTGATCAGCTTGCGGAACTTGGCCGAGCCGGTAACGTTCGTCCGCTCGCCCACGTTGACGAACGGGATCTCCGGCGTCAGCGTGAACGGCTCGAGACCGGCGAGCCTCAGAAAGGGCTTCGGCTGCGCCACCTCCCGGGGCCGCTTGCCTGCGACGGCCTTCGCGATCGCGCGGATGTGGGCCGGCGTCGTGCCGCAGCAGCCGCCGACGACGTTGACGAGGCCGGCGTCGGCGAACTCGGCCAGCAGGCCGGCCATGAACTCCGGGCTCTCGTCGTAGAGTCCGAACTCGTTCGGCAGGCCGGCATTCGGATAGGCACACACGAGCGTGTCGGCGACGCGCGACAGCTCCGCGATGTGAGCGCGCATCTCCTTGGCGCCGAGCGCGCAGTTGAGGCCGATGGTGAGCGGCCGCGCGTGCCGCAGCGCGTTCCAGAACGCCTCCGGCGTCTGGCCCGAGAGGGTGCGGCCCGACATGTCCGTGATGGTGCCGGAGATCATCACCGGCACCAAGCGGCCGAGTTCCTCCAGCACCTCCTCGATGGCGAACACGGCCGCCTTGGCGTTGAGCGTGTCGAACACCGTCTCGATCAGCAGCAGGTCGGCGCCGCCGGCGAGGAGCCCCCGCACCTGCTCGGCGTAAGCGATGCGCAGCTCGTCGAACGTGATGGCGCGGAAGCTCGGGTTCGACACGTCCGGCGAGATCGAGGCGGTGCGGTTGGTCGGGCCGATCGCGCCGGCGACGAAGCGGCGGCGACCGTCCTCCTGCTCGGCGATCACGGCGGCCTCGCGGGCGAGCCGCGCGCCGGCCTCGTTCAACTCGAAGGCGATCGCCTCGAGCCCGTAATCGGCCTGCGCAATGGTGGTCGAGGAGAACGTGTTGGTCTCGACGATGTCGGCGCCGGCGCGAAAGTAGGCGAGGTGGATGTCGCGCACCGCGTCCGGCTTGGTCAGCACCAGGAGGTCGTTGTTGCCGCGCAGATCGTGCGGGAAGTCGGCGAAGCGCTCGCCACGGAAGGCGGCCTCGTCGAGCTTCAGCTCCTGGATCTGCGTCCCCATGGCGCCGTCGAGCACCAGGATTTTTTCACGCGCCAACGCCCGCAGGGCGATCTCGGTCTCGGACGGAGCAAGGGGCTTGGTCATCGTCGTCTTTCTCTCCCGCGCGGGAGCATTCTCGAAGGTTCGTGAGTTGGCGAGCAGACCGCGTCGATCAGGCGCGCTTTTCCAGCGCTGCGAGGCGCGCTTCCAGCTCGACGAGTCTCTGCTCGACGTCCACGACGGCGTACCGCCCCAGGATCGATTCAGCGAAGGCGGCTTGCTTGATAGTGTCGATCTTCTTCTCGAGCGCGGCGAAACGGGCATCGTGCTCGTCGAACCGCGTATCGTGCTCGCCGAGCTTTCGATCGATCGCGTCGAACCGCGTCTCCATGCGGCTCCGCAGTTCGCGGAGCAGGACCAAAGTCATATTCTCGGGCTCGGCCATGACGCTCTCCTGAAATCCGTCCCTCTATAAATAGGCATCGCGCGTCGGCACCGCCTCACGCCGCCGCCTCGGCGGCCGCGGCCGGCGTGGTCGCCGGCGGGCGCAGGCCGAGGAGATGGCAGACCGCGTAGACGAGGTCGGCGCGGTTCATCGTGTAGAAGTGGAACTCGGTGACGCCGCGGTCGACGAGATCGAGCACCTGCTCGGCCGCGACGGCGGCGGCGATCAGTTTTCGCGTCGCCGGATCGTCGTCGAGCCCGTCGAAGCGGTCGGCGAGCCAGCCCGGGATCGAGGCCCCGGCCTTGCCGGCGAACGCGCGGGCGAGCTTGAAGTTCTGAACGGGGAGGATGCCCGGCACGATCGGGATCGTGATGCCGCGGGCGCGGACACGATCGAGGTACCGAAGGTACAGGTCGTTGTCGAAGAAGAACTGGGTGATGGCGCGACTCGCCCCGGCGTCCACCTTGGCGGCCAGCATGTCGAGGTCGACAGCGTCCGACGGGCTCTCGGGATGACGCTCCGGATAAGCCGAGACCGACACCTCGATGTCGGTCTTCTCGGCTTCCGCCAGCCGCTTGATGCCGCCGACCAGATCGGCGGCGTTGACGTAGCCGCCGGGATGCGGCGCGTAGGCGGTGCCGATGCCGGCGACCGGATCGCCGCGCAACGCCACGATGTGGCGGACGCCGGCGGCCAGATACTCGCGCACCACGTCATCGACCTCGTCGCGGGTCGCGGCCACGCAGGTGAGATGCGCGGCCGGGGTCAGCGCCGTCTCGTCGAGGATGCGCTTGACGGTGGCGTGGGTGCGCTCGCGCGTCGACCCTCCCGCCCCGTATGTGACGGAGACGAAGTCGGGGCGCAGCGGCGCCAGCCGCTCGATCGACTCCCAAAGAGTCTTCTCCATCTCCTCGGTCTTCGGCGGGAAGAACTCGAAGGAGACGCGCAGGCTCTCACGGGGCTGCGGCACGCGGCTGGCGCGCGGCTCGGACGGCGACATCAGGCGACCTCGCGGGTTTGCTCGGCGACGACGATCCGCGGATCGCGGCCGAGCCAGAGGGTGACGGCGAGCCCCCCGTCCGGGCCGGGCCCGGGCGGCAGGACGCGGTGCAGGCCGGGCGCGAGGCCCGCCTGCTCCAGCCATTGGGTGATGGTCTCACGCGAGAAGCCGAGCCGCCGATGGGCGTGCTTCTCGCGCAGGAACTCGAGATCGTGCGGGGCGAAGTCGACGATCAGCAGCCGGCCCTGCGGCCGCAGCACGCGCGCCGCCTCGCGGATGGCGCGGCCGCCGTCGTCGAGGAAGTGCAGCACCTGGTGCAGGATCACGACGTCGAAGCTGTCGGGCGGCATCGCGAGGTCGAACAGGTCGCCGTGGCGCACCGAGCAGTGCTTCAGCCCGGCGCGGTCGAGCCGGGCGCGGGCGAGCGCCAGCATGTCGCGGGAGAGGTCGATGCCGAGCCCACGCTCGAGCTCCGGCCCGAACAGCTCCAGCATCCGCCCCGTGCCGGTGCCGAGATCGAGGAGCGAGCGGAACGGCCGGTCGGCGAGCGCCTCGACGATCGCCTGCTCGACCGCCTCGTCGCTCGCATGCAGGCGGCGGATGCGGTCCCATTCGGCGGCGTGGCGCGTGAAGTAGTCCTGGGCGGCCTGGTTGCGGGCGGCCCGCACGGCGACGAGCCGCTCGCGGTCGCGCCCGATGGTGCGGTCGGCCGGATCGAGCCGCGCCAGCAGCGCCCGCACCAGCGCGGCCGCCTCGCCCTGCTCGGCGGCGCGGAAGAAGGCCCACGATCCCTCGCGGAACCGCTCGACCAGCGAGGCCTCGGCCAACAATTTGAGATGGCGAGAGATTCTGGGCTGCGACTGGCGCAGTATGTCGGTCAGGTCCGATACGGTCAGCTCGGCTTCGGCCAGCAGCGCCAGGATGCGCAGGCGCGTCTCCTCGCCCGCCGCCTTCAGGGCGGCGTTGAGGGCGTCGAAGCTCAGGCGATCGTCCATGCGGACACGGTCCTCGGCAGGTCGGGGGTGGCCCCTCGGGGCTGGGCGGTCCTCTATGACACGTTTCGCTACAGACATAAAGATATCTTTATGCCTTGAAGCCAGTTGCGCGCCCTCGGTTCCACGCGCGAGCCCCGCCGTCTCCGAAAAGCCCCGGGCCCTGCTAAGAAACCGGCAACGCGACCCGCGACGCAGGCGTCCTCCGGGCCGCCCCTCCTCCGGTCCGGAGCCGCCGAGAGCCCTGCCCAAAAGCACTCCTCGAAAGCCCCCGCGAAAGATCAGGCCGATGAGCATCCCGCCCGACCGTCCCCTGCCCCCGCTCCCTGGCCGGCTGTCCGATCCCGGCGAGGACGACGCCCGCCCCGGCGAGGTCGCCGTGGCGCTGCCGGAGGCCTACGACGCCGGCGTCTTCTACATCGGCCGCATCGGAACGCCATGGACGCGGCGCGCCGACTGCCCGCGCAACGCCCGCGGCTCGGACGCGGTGTGCACCATCGTGGTCGACGACCGCTGGGCGGCGGCGCTGACCGGGGTCGAGACCTGCACGCATCTCCTGGTGCTCTATTGGATGGACCAGGCGCGGCGCGACCTCGTCGTCCAGGCACCACGCCACTCCAGCGGGCCGCGCGGCACCTTCGCGCTGCGCTCGCCGGTGCGCCCAAACCCGATCGCCGCCAGCGTGGTGCGGCTCGTCGGGATCGACCGCACGCGGCTGTCGGTCATCGGCCTCGATTGTCTCGACGGCACGCCGCTCGTCGACATCAAGCCCTACTTCGCCTCCACCGACGCGGTCGGCGACGCGGTGGTCGGCTGGCACGCGGGGCAAAAAAGCTGAGCAGGCTTCCGGTGCTGCAGGCCCGTCATTCCGGGGCGCTGCGCAGCAGCGAACCCGGAATCCAGCGGCAGGCACGACACATGGCTGGATTCCGGGTTCGAGTGCCTCCGGCACTCGCCCCGGAATGAACAAGCACCTCCAAGCGCCACGCGCCCGTCGCCCTCTTGCGTGATCCGGTTCACATACGATCGGCCGTGATCACGTGACGTGGTTGACGATTCGTCAGCGCGGCGGGCGCCGACACGCCGCCGAGGAAAACGACAAAAACCCCGAAAAATCGGCCATTTTCGCTCCTTCGTCCGGCCGCAGCAGCGCGCCGGGAGCGTCCGCCGGCGACTGGTCAGGAATGTCTTAAATTGCATTTAAAATGCGAAGCTCCCGGTTGAACCGCCCGAAGAGAGTTTTCGACACAAAGGCGGGGAACACGGGGGATGATCATGACAATCTTCGTTCCGGCTCGCTTCGTTCGGCCTCGGGCCCTCGTCGCCGCGGCGGCCATCGGCGTGTCGGTCCTCGGCGTGATGATGTCCGGCACGGCGTCGGCCAATCCGTTCGCGCTGTTCGCGCCGATGCTGGCGCCGCCCACCGAAGCGCCGCTCCAAGGGTCGCTCCATGCGCCGGTCGAGACCATGCTGCCGCGCGACGAGACGCCGGCCGCGCCGTCGGCCCGCTTTCGCCGCCAGATCGTCGACTACAAGACCGCCGAGCCCGCCGGCACCGTCGTCGTCGACACCCCGAACACCTATCTGTACTTCGTGCTCGGCAACGGCCGCGCCGTTCGCTACGGCATCGGCGTCGGCCGCGACGGCTTCCGCTGGTCCGGCACCCAGAACATCACCCGCAAGGCCGAGTGGCCGGACTGGACGCCGCCGACCGAGATGGTGCGCCGCCAGCCCTATCTGCCGCGCTTCGTGGCCGGCGGCCCCAACAACCCGCTCGGCGCCCGCGCCCTCTATCTCGGCGACACCATCTACCGCATCCACGGCACCAACGCGCCGGAGACGATCGGCGAGCGCGTGTCGTCGGGCTGCATCCGCATGGTCAACGAGGACGTGATGGACCTCTACGGCCGCGTCCATGTCGGCACCCGCGTGATCGTGCTCCCGGGCCGCGACCGCCGGGTCGACACCGCCGCCGACCGCCAGGGCTGACGCGCCCGCTTCTATCCCCCGCCTGCAACGCTTTCGCCTCGAAGCCTCCACTCGCCGGCCCCGGATGCCCCCGGGGCCGGTTTTTTCGTCGCGATCGACGGCGCGCCGGAGCGCACCGCGCAGCCCCGCGCCGGAGACCTGCGGCGGGCTCGTTATAACGACATCGGTCGAGTGGCATAGATCGCCGTCCGATGGGATTAATAATCAACGAAGCTTTAATCACCACATCAACTCCTAATCCTGATTACATCTCCGGCAGTTTTCGTCGTGTTCTATTTTTCGGTCGCCGCGTGGTGACCTGCACCTGACAGCTCCTTGCTCATGCTCTCGACCAAGCGAACCACCTTCCTGCTGCTCGCCGCCTGCGCCGGGCTCGTGATCGGCCTGTCCGCCCTGGCGATCGGCGTGACGGTCGAGTATCTGCGCAAGGACGCGCTTCGCGCGGCCGAGCGCGAAGGCACCAATGCGGCGCTCGGCGTGGCCGATCAGCTCGTGCGGATCGTCGGCCCGCGCGACGCGGTGCTGACCGAGTTGCGCGACGTCGTGCCTTCGCTCGGGCTGGCCACGCCGGCCGAGTTCGATGCGTTCTTTTCCGGCGATCGACATCGGCAGCTGCTGGAGGACCGCCGGCGGCGCGACGAGCCCGCCGCCGTGCTGGCGATCGTCGCGACCGACGGACAGGTGCTCCAGGCGGTGCCGGAGCAGCTCCGCGCCGAGCTGCCGGCGATCGTCGAGGAGCATCTTCGGCGTTCCGACCGGTCCAGCGGCTACGGCCTCCTCGTGAGCCCGCCGGTTCATTCACCCGTCGCGGGCGAGGCGATGATCTATTTCGGTCGGCGCATCGCCGGCACCCTCGGCACCCATGTCGGCACCGTCGTGGTCGGAATGCCGGCGGCGGCCATCGACCACCTCTACGAGACCTTCGAGGCGCTGCCCGGGCAGTCGTTCCTGGTGAGCCGCGACGACGGCGCGATGCTCGCCAACCGCAGCGCGATCACCGGTCTCGCCGGCCACCGCATGCCGGTCGGCGGACCGTGGCACGAGGTGGCGAGCCGGGGCGGCGGCACCTACATGGTGCCCACCGGGACGGACGGCGACGATCGGCGGATCGTCGCCGTCCACCGGATCCCGGACACCCCGCTGGTGGTCAGCAGCGCCATCCTGGAGAGCGCCGCGCTCGCCGAATGGCGCCGTCACGCGGTGCGGATCGGCGCCGGTGCGCTGCTCGCCTTCGTCTGCGCGATCGGGCTCCTGTGGGCCCTGAAGCGGCAGTTCGATCATCTGCTGGCGTCGAAGGCCTCGCTGCGGGAGCGCGAGGCGCGCCTCGCCGACAAGTCGCGCGAGCTCGCCGAGGTCGCCGGCCGGCTCGACGCCGCCGTCGACAACATGACGCTCGGGCTGAGCATGTACGACCGTGACGACCGGCTCGTCGTGTGCAACACGCCGTATCGTCAGATCTACAGGCTCACGGCCGACGACGCCCGGCCCGGCACGCCGATCGTCGATCTGTTCACGCGACGGCTGGCGGTCGGCACCTTTCAGGGCGACCCTGTGGCGCGCGTCGCCGGCATCCGAAGCACCATCGCGGCCGGGCAGACGGGCCGCCTCGTCGTCGAGCTGCCGGATGCGCGCATCATCGCCCTGACGATCAGCCCGGTCGACGCCGGCGGCTTCGTCGCGGTCCACGAGGACATCACCGAGCGCACGCTCGCCGAACGTAGGATCGCCCATCTCGCACACCACGATCCGCTCACCGATCTGCCCAACCGCCTGCTGTTCCGCGACCGCATGGAGCAGGCGCTCGCCCGGCTCGGCCGCGAGGACGCGGCGTTCGCGACCTTCGTGTTCGACATCGACCTGTTCAAGTCGGTCAACGACTCGCTCGGCCATTCGGGCGGCGACGCCCTGCTGGAGGCCGTGGCCGAGCGGGTGCGCTCCTGCATCGGGCCGGCCGACACGGTCGGCCGCATCGGCGGCGACGAGTTCGCCGTGATCCAGATCGTGGACGGCTCGCCCCGCGCCGCCGCGGCGGCGCTCGCCGAGCGGCTGCTCGAACGTATCCGCTCCCCCTACGAGATCGATGGCAAGCGGATCGTCATCGGCATCTCGATCGGCATCGCGGTCGCGCCGCAGGACGGTCGCACGCTGAGCGGCATCCTGCGCAGCGCCGATCTCGCGCTCTACCGCGCCAAGAAGGACGGCCGCGGCTGTTATCGCTTCTTCGCGCCCGAGATGGACACCGACGTGCGGCTGCAGCGCGCCTTCGAGCTGCAGCTGCGCGAGGCGTTGCCGCGGCGTGAGTTCGAGCTGCACTACCAGCCGATCGTCGATCTTTCGACCTGCCGCCCCTGCGCCGTCGAGGCGCTGGTGCGCTGGCGCCATCCCGAGCACGGCCTGATCCCGCCCGACAAGTTCATCCCCGTCGCCGAGGAGATCGGCCTGATCGGCCCGCTCGGCGAGTGGATCCTCGCCACCGCCTGCCGCACCGCCGTGGCCTGGCCGTCCGACATCCGCCTCGCCGTCAATCTCTCGGCCAAGCAGGTGGTCGGCGGCGATCTGGTCGAGGTCGTCCGCCGGGCGCTCGCGGACACCGGTCTTCCGGCGCGCCGGCTCGAGCTCGAGATCACCGAGTCGGTGCTGCTGCAGAAGGACCACGACAGCCTCGCCGTGCTGCACGGGCTCGCCGCGCTCGGCGTCCACGTCGTGCTCGACGACTTCGGCACCGGCTACTCGTCGCTGAGCTATCTGCAGCTCTTCCCGTTCAGCAAGATCAAGATCGACCGCACCTTCGTGGCCGAGCTGACGACGCGGGCCGATTGCGCCGCGATCGTCTCCAGCGTGACGACGCTCGCCAGGGCGCTCGCGATGGGCACCACGGCGGAGGGCGTCGAGACCTGGGACCAGGTCGCGCTCCTGCGCGTCGCCGGCTGCCGGGAAGCCCAGGGCTGGCTGTTCGGACGACCGGTCCCGGCCGCCGCCCTGTCGTTCGAGCCCGCCTCCGACTGCGCTCCCGCCGCGGCCTGAGCAGGAGGATACCGCGGCGTTCGGGCGGCCCGGACTGCCGGCGCAAGGCGGTCCGTCGCGACGGAATCGGACGCAGGCGCATCGGCTTGGAGGCCCGGATTAACCGACTGGTAGCGGCCGCATGGTACACGAATCGCCGCACGGCCGAGCCACCCGCTTTAGGTCTCACGGCCGGCGGATCGCCGGCACCGCGGTCCGGGCCGATCCGGCTCGGCGACGGACAGGTCACGACGTCAGTCCCACCGAGGTGCCACTGTCGCTCATGTCGCCAGCCTCGCCCCATCGACACTGGACCTCGTTCGGCACCCTCATCGCCGTCACCGGGTCCGTGATCGCCGCCTCGGTCCTGGCCATCGGGGTCGCCGTCTGGCAGTTGCGGTCCGACGCCATCGCGTCCGCCAACGAGGATTCGGCCAATCTGGCGACCGTGCTGGCCGACCAAGTCAACCGCGTCGTGCAGCCGATCGACGCGACGCTGATCGACCTCGCCCGCCATCGGCTGACCATCGACCAGGTGCGCGACATGCTCGGCACCGCGCACGTCCACGACGATCTGCGCGAGCGGCTCGGCGGCCTGCCGCAGGCCACCGCCATCGTGATCGCCGACGCGACGGGCGAGCTCGTCAACTGGTCGCTCGACTGGCCGGTGCGGCCGCTGAACTTCCGCGGCCGCGGGTTCCACAGAGATCTCCTCGGCGCGACCGACGACGGGCTGCGGGTCAGCGCCCCGTTCCACAGCCGGGTCAGCAGCACCCACATCGTCCTGTTCACCCGCCGCCTGACGGCGCCCGATGGCACCTTCACCGGCTTCGTCGGCATGGGCGTGCCGATCGACTATTTCCGCAACGTCTACGACTCGATCGCGCCGCTCGCCGACCGCTCCTTCGCGCTGCTGCGCGACGACGGGACCGTGCTGGCGCGCTTTCCCGCCGAGCTCGAGCCGACCGGCGCGCCGATCGCCGACCTGAGCTGGTTCGCGGCGGCGGCGCGTGGCGGCGGCTTCTACGTGACGCGCGACGCCCAGACCCGCGAGACGCGCCTCGTCGCGGTCCGCCCGGTGCCGGGACATCCGCTGTTCGTCAACGTCACCATCACCGAAAGTGCGGCGCTCGCCACCTGGGAGCATCGCGCGCTGTGGATCGGCCTCGGCAGCCTGCTGGCCTTCCTGTGCTGCGCCGCGCTGCTCAGCGGCCTGGTGCGCAAGTCGCGCCGGCTGGAGCAGACGACCAATCAGCTCGACGCCGCCCTCAACAACATGTCCTACGGGCTGTGCATGTTCGACCGCGACGGCCGTCTGGTCCTGCACAATGCCCGCTACCGTCAGATGTACGGCCTCGCCGCCGCGACGGTGCGGCCCGGCACCTCGCTGCGCGAGCTGCTGCGCCTGCGCACCGAGGCGGGCACGGAGTGCGCCGATCCGGAGTCCTACCTGGCCGAGCTGACCGGCGCGATCTCGCGCGACAGCGCCACCCATGTGATGACGCGGCTCGGCGACGGACGGGTGATCGCCGTGCTCAACGACCCGACCGGCGACGGCGGCTGGATCTCGGTGCACGAGGACATCACCGAGCGCACCCAGGCCGAGCAGCGGATCGCCCACATGGCGCGGCACGACGCCCTGACCGACCTCGCCAATCGCCTGATGTTCCGCGAGCGGATGGACGAGGCGATCGCCCGCATGGTGCGCACCGGCAAGAGCTTCGCGATCCTGATCTTCGACATCGACCTGTTCAAGTCGGTCAACGACTCGCTCGGCCATTCGGGCGGCGACGCGCTGCTCGAGGCGGTGGCCGAGCGCCTGCGCCGCACCGCCGCACCGGACGATACGCTCGGACGCATCGGCGGCGACGAGTTCGCCATCATCCAGCACTGCCACGACGAGCCGCGCGACGAGGCGGCTGCGCGGGCCGCGCGGCTGCTCGACGACCTGCGAGCGCCCTACGAGATCGAGGGCAAGCGGATCGTCATCGGCATCTCGATCGGCGTCGCCATCGCGCCCGACGACGGCACCGAGCCGAGCCAGATCCTGCGCAACGCCGACCTCGCGCTCTACCGCGCCAAGGGCGACGGCCGCGGCTGCTACCGCTTCTTCGAGCCGGCCATGGACGCCGACGCTCAACTTCAGCGCGAGTTCGAGTTCGAGCTGCGCGAGGCGCTGGTGCGCAAGGAGTTCGAGATCCACTTCCAGCCGATCGTCGACATCGCCACCTGCCGGCCCTGCGCCGTCGAGGCGCTGGTGCGCTGGCGCCATCCCGACCACGGCCTGATCCCGCCCGACAAGTTCATCCCCGTCGCCGAGGAGATCGGCCTGATCATCCCGCTCGGCGAGTGGATCCTCGACACGGCCTGCCGCATCGCCGCGGACTGGCCCGACGACGTGCGCCTCGCCGTCAACCTCTCGGCCGTGCAGTTCCGCTCCGGCAACCTGGTCGAGGCGGTGCGCGACGCGCTCGCCTGCAGCGGCCTGCCGGCGGCCCGGCTCGAGCTCGAGATCACCGAGTCGGTGCTGCTGCAGAAGGACCACGGCGGCCTCGCCGTGCTGCACGACCTCGCCGCGCTCGGCGTCCACATCGTGCTCGACGACTTCGGCACCGGCTACTCGTCGCTGAGCTACCTGCAGCTCTTCCCGTTCAGCAAGATCAAGATCGACAAGTCGTTCGTCGCCGACCTGCCGACTCGCTCCGACTGCGCCGCGATCGTCTGCACGGTCGTGAACCTCGCCAAGGCGCTGGACATGGGCACGACGGCGGAGGGCGTCGAGACCGTCGAGCAGCTCGAGCTCCTGCGCGCCGCCGGCTGTCGCGAGGCCCAGGGCTGGCTGTTCGGCCGGCCGGGCGCCGCCGGCGACCTCGTGCTCGACCAGCCCCTCGCGGCGCCGCGCGCGACGGCCGCCCCCGTGATCCGCCGCCGCAGCGCCGACGGCCGCGCCGGTGGTTCGATGCCGGGCCGGCGTGTCGTCGGACCGTCGCATTGACAGGTCCCCGATCTCCCGTAAATTGAGATTTCGTTCCGAGGGGTGCTCCGGAAGGAGCTGAGACACCGTCGGCCGCGCAGCACCGTCGTTCCTCCGAAGCTCGATCGCTCCGGTTCCGACGGGCCGCCAGGCACCACGGAAACCCTTTGAACCTGATCCGGGTCATGCCGGCGAAGGGACAGGGACCATTCCCATACCGACGCATGCTGTTTCCGGGACACCCATTCACGGGAGGCTCCGAATGAACAAGCACACCCCCAGAGACGCGCTCACCGTTCCGACCGTCACGACCGGGCCGATCGCCGGCTCGCGGAAGGCCTACACGACGCCCGACGCCGCGCCGGACCTGAAGGTGCCGGTGCGCGAGATCGTGCTGTCGGACGCCGCCGGCGAGCCGCCCGTGCCGGTCTACGACGCCTCCGGCCCCTACACGGACCCGACCACGACCATCGACGTGGAGAAGGGCCTGCCGCGCCATCGCACCGCCTGGGTGAGCGCGCGCGGCGGCACCGAGACCTATCAGGGCCGTCCGATCAAGCCGGTCGACAACGGCAACGTCACGGGCGCGCATCTCGCCCGCGCCTTCCCGACCGTGCATGCCCCTCTGAGAGCGCTCGACGGCAAGCCCGTCACCCAATACGAGTGGGCAAAAGCCGGCGTGATCACCAAGGAGATGATCTACGTCGCCGAGCGCGAGAATCTCGGGCGCAAGCAGATGCTGGACCGCGCCGAGAGCGCGCTCGCCGACGGCGAGAGCTTCGGCGCGTCGGTGCCGGCCTTCGTGACGCCGGAGTTCGTGAGAAGCGAAATTGCCCGGGGCCGCGCGATCATCCCGGCCAACGTCAATCACGCCGAGCTCGAGCCGATGATCATCGGCCGCAACTTCCTCACCAAGATCAACGCGAACATCGGCAACTCCGCCGTGACCTCGTCGGTCGAGGAGGAGATCGACAAGATGGTGTGGGCGATCCGCTGGGGCGCCGACACCGTGATGGACCTCTCCACCGGCCGCAACATCCACAACACGCGCGAGTGGATCATCCGCAATTCGCCGGTGCCGATCGGCACCGTGCCGATCTATCAGGCGCTCGAGAAGGTCGACGGTGATCCGGTCAAGCTCGACTGGGAGGTCTACAAGGACACGCTGATCGAGCAGTGCGAGCAGGGCGTCGACTACTTCACCATCCACGCCGGCGTGCGCCTCGCCTACGTGCCGCTCACCGCCAGCCGCGTCACCGGCATCGTGTCACGCGGTGGATCCATCATGGCGAAGTGGTGCCTCGCGCATCACCGCGAGTCGTTCCTCTACGAGCGGTTCGAGGAGATCTGCGAGATCATGCGGCGCTACGACGTGTCGTTCTCGCTCGGCGACGGCCTGCGGCCCGGCTCGATCGCCGACGCCAACGACCGCGCCCAGTTCGCCGAGCTGGAGACGCTCGGCGAGCTGACCAAGATCGCCTGGGCGAAGGGCTGCCAGGTGATGATCGAGGGCCCCGGCCACGTGCCGATGCACAAGATCAAGATCAACATGGACAAGCAGCTGAAGGAGTGCGGCGAGGCGCCGTTCTACACGCTCGGCCCGCTCACGACCGACATCGCGCCGGGCTACGACCATATCACGTCGGGCATCGGCGCCGCGATGATCGGCTGGTTCGGCTGCGCCATGCTCTGCTACGTGACGCCGAAGGAGCACCTCGGTCTGCCCGACCGCGACGACGTGAAGACCGGCGTGATCACCTACAAGATCGCGGCGCATGCCGCCGATCTGGCGAAGGGTCATCCGGCCGCGCAGATCCGCGACGACGCGCTGTCGCGCGCCCGCTTCGAGTTCCGCTGGGAGGATCAGTTCAATCTCGGCCTCGATCCCGACACGGCGCGCGACTTCCACGACGAGACGCTGCCCAAGGAGGCCCACAAGGTCGCGCATTTCTGCTCGATGTGCGGGCCGAAGTTCTGCTCGATGAAGATCACCCAGGACGTCCGCGACTACGCGGCCGGGCTGGGCGACAACGAGAAGGCGGCGCTCTATCCGGTCGACACGGCGCAGGCCGACGCCGCCGCCGGCATGAAGCAGATGTCCGACAAGTTCCTGAAGATGGGCGGCCGGGTCTATGTCGAGGCCGACGCCGTGAAGGACAGCAACAAGGCGCTGTGAGGCGAGGCCGCATCGACATCACGTAGAGTGGGCAAGGCGGGCCCCGCAGGCCCGCCTTGCCGATGCCGAAAAGCGGCACGAACAGCCAAACGTAGGGTGGGCAAAGCCGCGAAAGCGGCGTGCCCACGCGGGCTCGGACGAGAAGGCGCCGGCGATGTCGCGCTATCGCCGAATGACGATCGACGGCGGGGTCTTCTACGAGGCAACCGGGCGCGGCCCTCGCACGTTGACCTGCGATGTCCGCCGATGTGACGCCGCTCCCGACCCTTTCCGCCGAGCCCCACGCGCCGGCTCGGCGCGTGCGATTCGTGCTGCGGCTCGTCCTCGCTGCCGGTTACCTCATCGCGGGTCTCGCACATCTGACGCGGCCGGAGCCGTTCATGCTGATCACGCCGGGCTGGGTCCCGTTCCCGCGCGAGATCATCCTGGCGACTGGCGCCTGCGAGATCGCCGGCGCTCTCGCGCTGTTCGGCACGAGGCTTCGCAAGCTCGCCGGGGTGATGCTCGCGCTCTATGCGATTGGCGTGTTTCCAGCCAACATCAAGCACGCGGTCGATGGCGTTTCGATCCCGCCCATTCCGGATTCGTGGTGGTATCACGGCCCCCGGCTCGCGTTTCAGCCGGTTCTCGTGTGGGCTGCGCTGTTCGGCGGGGACGTGATCGACTGGCCACTCCGCCGGCGGCCGATCCCTACCTCAGCGACAGCGCCATGCCGCTGAGGTCGAGATTGGCGATGAGGCCGACCTGGCGGCCCTGGAGCTCGAGCACGGCGCCCTTCTGGTTGCGCAGGACGATCGCCTGGGCACCGGGGCCGAGCGCGCCGCCCGCCCCCGCCGCGCCGTAGACGCCGGCGACGTCGGAGGGCCGCGAGATGTTGCTCACCCGGCCGTAGAGGTTCGCCTTGGAGGCGCCGAAGACGAGGCCGGCCGAAAGGCCGCCGATCGACAGCCGGTACCGCTTGCCCTGGAAGGTCAGCGTGCCGCTGCCGCCGGAGCCGCCGATCACCCAGCCGCCCTTGTAGATGGTGAGCGACACGCTGCCGCTGTCGGCCTGCGCGGCCGAGCCGGCGGCCAGCACCCCGGCGGCGACCACGGCGGCGGCGACGGACGCGGCCCGGACTCGCGAAGCGATCGACATGAAGGTTCTCTCCCCTGCGGGCTTTTTGCCCGATACCCCGAATCAGCCGGCCACGACTGTTCGCCACGACTGCGGCGGCACCGCGGTGAGGGACGCACCGGCCGCCGTCTCGCCGGCCGGCGCGGAGCGGCGTCGCTCCGGTGAGGTGGATGAACCGCCCGCCGCGCCGACGTCACCAAGCGGCACGCCCGACCATCACACCGTGCCGCGACCGATGCCCAAATCACCTCCGAGACGCCATCCCAAGTCGGCGACCAAGTCGGCGAACAGGTCGACTTCCAAGTCGTCTCGCAACTCGCCCCGCGCGTCCCGTCGGGCGCGCGCGCCGGACTCCGATCCCGGGTCCCTGCCCCGCGCCCTGGCGGTGCTGGCCGCCAACGCGGTCGCGGCGGAGGGCACGTTCATGCACGCCCTGCACGATCGGTACCGCTTCGACGCGGCGCTGTTCGACGAGCTGCTCGCGCTGATGGCCGTGATCGCCGCGCAGCCGGCGCGGCGGCGCAGCACCGCGGTGCGACGCCAGGCGTCGCACGTCCATCGCGCCATCCTGACGCATTTCATCCATCACCTGCTGCCGGTCGACGGCTATCGGATGCGCCGGTTTCCGGGCCGCGGCCTGCAGGATCGCCTCGACCGACTCGACTGGGTGTTCGTGCCGGTGATCGACGGCACCCGCGGCTACGGCCCGTTTCCCGAGCCCCGCCGCTGAGGCCCATCCGTTCGGGTGGTTGTCGCGATGCGGCACCGGCGACTACCATCCCCCTGCGAATGCCGCCCGCACCCGCCGCGCCCCGGACGGCGCGGCGGACCTTCACCGATGCGAGGCTCACATGACGACCTGCACCGAGAAGCACCACGAGAACCATCCGCACCGGCACGGCGAGGGCTGCGGTCACACCGCCGTCAAGCACGACGGCCATGTCGACTATCTGCATGACGGCCATCTCCACCACATGCACGGCGACCACGTCGACGAGCACGTGATCGCCGTCAGCGACGCCAATCCGGACCACTGCACGCCGGAGGTGACGTGCGGCCA
Source organism: Rhodoplanes sp. SY1 (assembly GCF_046000175.1). Classification (NCBI taxonomy): domain Bacteria; kingdom Pseudomonadati; phylum Pseudomonadota; class Alphaproteobacteria; order Hyphomicrobiales; family Nitrobacteraceae; genus Rhodoplanes; species Rhodoplanes sp. SY1. The sequence goes on along the minus strand of NZ_JBEOMB010000125.1, from coordinate 36,291 downwards.
CGTCCACGGCCCCGGCTGCGGCCACGAGGCGGTGCCGCACGGCGACCATGTCGACTATCTGGTCGACGGCCGCCTCCACCATCCGCACGGCGACCACTGCGACGATCACGGCCCGCTGGAGACCGTCTGACCCGGGCGGACGGCGCGCCGCCGGCATCGCGGCATCGTGCGCGTCGTGCGCGTCGTGAGGCGGCCGACGGGTGCCTGGACAGGCGCCCGTCAACCGTGTTGCGGGATCGTCCGGCGCGCCGGCGCCGGCCGGGCTATACAGTGCGGCACCGTCCCCCGAAGTGACCGCCGCGCGAGACCGCCCGTGACCGCCCCGTTCGACCCGTCCTCCGTCAACGCCTTCGATGCGATCGTCGCCGTGCTGGCGCTGCTCGCCGCCCTGATGGGGTACATGACGGGGCTGTTGCGCAGCCTCGCGACCATCCTGGGCTGGGTCGCCGCCGCGCCCGTCGCCATGTATGCGACGCCGCCCGTGATGGCGATGGCGGCCAGCCAGGCCGGCGCCGAGCTGCCGCAGGCGGCCGTGTTCTTCGGCGTGCTGGCGGCCGGCGGCATGGTGCTGGCGCGCCTGCTGCGCAGTGCCGTCGCGGCCTTCGTGGCGCCGGTCGTGTCGCTGCCGGACCGGCTCGCCGGCGCGACGCTCGGGGCCGGGCGCATCGGTCTCGTCGCCGTCCTGCTGGTGCTGGTGTTCGAGCGCATCGTTCCGGTCCACCTGCAGCCGCAGGCCTTCACCCAGTCGCGCCTGCGCCCGGTGCTGTCGCAGGCCGGCGCCGCCGGGCTGAAGACGCTGCCGCCCGAGATCGATGCCCTGATCGACACGCTCAAGCGCGAGTACCGGATCTGATCGCGGCGCCCTCCCCGGCCCGATCGCGACGCCGCCGCGGCATCGCCCCATTCTCGGCTATGGTGCCGCGGTCTCGACACGACGGATCAGGCGGCACGGCATGGCACGCAGACACATCGTGGCGGCGGGCGGCATCGTCGTCCGCCCCGGAGCAGCCCCGCTGGTCGCCGTGGTCCAGCGCCGCAAGGATCGCGTCTGGGTGCTGCCCAAGGGCAAGCTCGACGCAGGCGAGGCGCCGATCGACGGCGCCCGGCGCGAGGTGACCGAGGAGACCGGCCACGAGGTCGCCGTGCACGAGTTCCTCGGCGTGATCTCCTATCCGAACCGCGGCTCCGTGAAGGTCGCACAGTTCTGGCGCATGGTGCCACTCGACACGCCGCCGCGGCCGCTCATGCGCGATGTCCGCGCGGTGGACTGGCTGCCGATCGAGGAGGCCGTCGCGGTCCTGGCGTTGCCGTGGGAGCAGGCGTTCCTCGACGGCCTCGCCGGCCGCGGCCTCGCCGACGCGCCGCCCCCGCTCGCCCCGGCGGCCGAACCGGTGACGCCGCAGCCGATCGAAGCCGCCGCCGCGGCCCCGCTGGCGCGCGACACCGGGTTGTTGCTGCGCCTGTGGCGCGGCCTCACCTCGCCTTGAGAGAACAGCGCGTCGCGCGGCCGGCTCGCGGCATTCCGCCACCGCTGGAACCGCGGTACACTCGTGTGGTTCACGACACAGGAGGACGCGATGACCCGCACCGTGACTCTCCTCGCTGCGACGCTGCTCGCCGGGCTCGTGACGGCGGAGCCGGCGCACGCCGCGTATCGGGTGATCCGCTGGTCGACCGGCATCTGCCAGGTGTGGAACTACAGCCTGCCGACGCGACCGTTCCCCTACGACTACCGGGTCCTCACCGGGCCGCTGCCGAGCTTCTGGGCGGCGTCGCGGGCGAAGTCCCGGCTGTGGCGTGCCGGCCGCTGCCTGATCTGATCGGGCGCGCCGCCGCGCCGAAGCTCTCACGTCGTCGGCGCGATCCCGCGGCCGGCGCCACCACGCTGGAGGAATCGTGCTGCAACGTCTGATGCCGCGCGCGGCGAGCGCATTGCGGCCGCGTGCCCTGTCCGAGCTCGCGCCGCTCCTGACCCTGTTCCTGGTCGCGGCGGCACTGTTCGGCTTCGTCGAGATCGCCGAGGAGGTGGTCGAGGGTCATAACCACGCCTTCGACGAGGCGATCCTGACGTTTCTTCGCAATCCGGCCGACCTCGGCGATCCGGTCGGCCCGGCGTGGCTGGAGAAGGCGATCCGCGATCTCACCGCGCTCGGCAGCGTCACGGTGCTCACGTTGCTCACCGTGCTGGTGCTCGGCTATCTGGTGATCGACGGCAAGCGCGCCGCCGCGCTGTTCGTGCTCGTCTCGGTCGCCGGCGGGGCGCTGCTGATCGACGGCATCAAGCTGGTCATCGCCCGCCCGCGGCCCGATCTCGTCGCCCACATGGTCGATGTCTCGACCTACTCGTTCCCGAGTGGCCACGCGACCGCCTCGGCCGTCGTCTTCCTGACGCTCGGCGTGCTGCTGGCGCGGATCGGCCGACGCCGGCGCGTGAAAGCCTATGTGATCGGCACCGCGATCGCGCTGACGCTCGCGATCGGCGCGAGCCGCGTCTATCTCGGCGTCCACTGGCCGAGCGACGTGCTGGCCGGCTGGTGTCTCGGCGCCGCCTGGGCGATGCTGTGCTGGCAGATCGGCCTGTGGCTGCAGCGGCGCGGCCGCATCGAGCGGCCGGACGAGCCGGCCGCCGAGTGAGATCGCCCGGGGGGACGAACGCGTGAACTGCCTGGTCGTCGTCGCGCATCCGCTGGAGACGAGCCTGTGCGCCGCCCTCGCCCGCACCGCGGTCGAGACGCTGACGGCGCAGGGTCATGCCGTGACGGTGCGGGATCTCTACCGGCCGGCCTTCCCGCCCGCCCTGTCCGAGGCCGAGCGGGCGAGCTTCTACACGGGCGCCTACGACCGCAGCGCGGTCGCGGCCGAGATCGAGGCGCTCCTCGCCGCCGAGGCGCTGGTGCTGGTGTTCCCGACCTGGTGGTTCGGCTTTCCGGCCGCGCTGAAGGGCTGGTTCGACCGCGTCTGGGCGCCCGACGTCGCCTTCGTGCACACGCCGAACTACGGGCCGATCCGGCCGCATCTCGCGGGCCTTCGCCGCATGCTCGCCGTGACGACGCTCGGCTCGCCCTGGTGGGTCGACTTGTTGGTGATGCGGCGCCCGGTGCGGCGCGTGCTGAAGACCGCGATCCTGGGCGGTTGCGCGCCGAGTTGCCGGTTCGAGATGATGTCGCTCTATGGTGCCGAGCGCCCCGACCAGCCGCGCGCCGATGCCTTCGCAGCGCGCATCGCCGCGAAGCTGCGCGCCTGGTAGACGCGCGCCGCCGAACCGACCCGAGATCACGCGGCCGGGGGGATCCGGACCGTCAGCAGGAGACCCGGCATGGCGAAGGGGACGGACTTCATCCTGGCGGCGCTCGCCGCCGAGGGGCTCGACCATCTGTTCATGGTGCCGGGCGGGCTGATCGACCCGCTGCTGCCGGCGATCGGCCGGCAGACCGCGCTCACCCCGATCGTCGCCGCCCACGAGGGTGGCGCCGCCTACATGGCGGACGGCTACGCCCGGGCGAGCGGCCGGTTCGGCGCCGTCGTCGGCATCGGCGGGCCCGGCCTCGCCAACATGGCGACCGCGGTGGCGGCGGCGCGGACCGACTCGTCGCCCGTGCTGGTGCTGAGCGGCGAGGTCGCCCGCGTCATGGAGGGGCTCGGCGCCTTCCAGGACGCCAGCCAGGCGACCCTCGACGACACCGCCCTGATGCGGCCGCTGACCCGCCTGTCGGCGACCGTCACGGACGCGGCGGGCCTGAACCATTGGCTCCGTCACGGTCTCACGACGATGCTGGCGCGGCCGCGCGGGCCCGTGCACCTGTCGCTGTCGCGCGACGTGCTGACCGGCGACGTCGACGCCGCCTATGCGCCGGTGTCGCCCTTCTTCGCCGATGTCGCCCCGCTCAGCCTGACGCAGGCCGAGGCGGCGCTCACGACCGTCACAGAGGCACTGACCGGCGACCGGGCGCCCCGCGTCGTCATCCTGGCCGGTGCCGGCGTCGCGGACCCGGCCTCGGCGGCGCTGCTGAAGGCGATCGCCGAGCGCTGGGCGATCCCGGTCGCCACCACGCTGCGCGCCAAGGACGCCTTCCCGGAGGACCATCCGCTGTCGCTCGGCGTGTTCGGCTATGCCGGCACAAGGCACGCCACCGCGGCCGTGTTCGCCGACGATCTCGACCTGCTGCTCGTGCTCGGCTCCGGTCTCAACGAGCGCGACACCATGCATTGGACGCTGCGCAGCCGCAGCAAGGCCGCCGCCATCCACGTCAACACCGACATGGACGAGCTGACCGCGCATTGCGAGGCGACGCATGCGGTACCGGGCAGCGCCCGCGCCTTCCTGGATCTGATCAGGGACCGTCTCGACGGCGGCACGGCGGCCGACGCCGGCCGCGCCGCGCGGCGGGCGTGGCTCGACACGATCAAGGCCGGACCGCGGCTCTACGACACCGACACCTGCGCGCGCCCCGGCGCGCCGATCCATCCGGCGACTGCCGTGACGGCGCTGCGGCGCGCCTTCCCGCGCGACGGGATCGTGCTGGTCGACTCGGGCGCCCACCGCGCCTTCATGGGCCACCACTGGACGGCTTACGAGCCCGGCACCTATGTCTCGGCCACCAATCTCGGGCCGATGGGCTGGGCGATCCCGGCGGCGGTCGGCGTCCAGTGCGCCCGCCCGGACCGCCGCGTTGCGGTCGTCACCGGCGACGGCTGCATGCACATGCACGGCATCGAGGTGCAGACGGCGGCGCGGCACCGGCTGCCGATCGTCTACGTCGTGCTCAACAACGCCGCGCTCGGCAATGTCTGGCTGCGCGCCCACACCGAAGGCCCGGTGCCGGCGGCGCTGACTTCGCTGCCCGATCACGACTGGGCCGGCTTCGCCCGCGCGCTCGGCGCCCGCGGCTTCACGGTCGCGGATCCGGCACGCCTGGACGAGACCTTCGCGGAGGCGCTCGCCTGCGGCACCACGGCCGTCGTCGACGTCAAGACCGACAAGGCCTGCCCGACGCCGGTCTACGACTTCGCCGCCGGCGTCGCGGCGTGGTCCTATCACGAGTGAGGGACGCGATGACCGTGCTGACCATGGACCCGGCGGCGCTGCCGCCACCCGCCAAGGCCCTGTATGACGAGATGGCGGCGCGCCGGAACGCCCTCGGCGAGCATTTCGGCGGCCCCTACACGGCGCTCCTCAACCATCCGGAGCTGGCGCGCCGGATCGAGGCGCTCGGCTTCTTCCTGAAGTTCGAGGGCGTGCTGCCGCGCCAGGCCTATCAGTTCGTCGTGCTGTCGGTCGCCAAGGCGACAGGCGCCGCCTTCGAGTGGCAGGACCATGTCGCGCATGCCCGCGCCGCCGGCCTGCCCGAGCCGATCATCGCCGCGGTCGGCGCCGGCGACGCGAGCGCCCTGCCCGAGCCCTACGATCTCCTGCACGCGGTGCTGACCCGGACGCTCGCCTGGCAGGAGGTGCCCGACGACGTGCAGGCCCGGGTGGTGGAGCGGTTCGGCCGCGAGGGACTGGTCGAACTCGTCGTGCTGTCCGGCTTCTATCAGATGTTCGCGGCGATCAACCAGGGTTTCGGGATCGGCGTCCCGCCGCACACCTGATCAGGACCGTCCCGCGACCTGATCACGCCGCCGGCAGGTGCCGCCGGTTGGCGGCCCGCATCAGGCGCTGGGCGATGCCGGCGAGCGAGAACAACGTCACCTTCGCCTTGTCCCAGGTGCCGCGACTGAGAATCTCGTCGGCCGCCATCAGGCCGCTCTCGACCGCCGGGCCGATCCCCTCGCCCAGATCCATGGTGGCGAGGCCGGCCGAGTCGCCGATCAGCAGGCAGTGGTCGGCCCGCACGGCGCCGTCGCGGGTGAACAGATAATACGGGTGGCCGGTCTCGTTCAGGCCGGCCGCCGTCGCCGCGTCGAGCCGTCCTTCGGCGACCAGATCGTCGACGAAAGCGCGAAAGTGGGCGTGGATGTCGGTGCCGCTCTTGCGCAGATACTTCGCCTTGGCGCCGAGCCCGATGTTCACGTGACCGTCGCCCTTCGGCACCACCCAGGCATAGCCGACGAGGCCACGCTTGAAGTAGAGCCGGCAGGCGTCCTCGCGGGCCGGATAGGAAAACTCCTTCTCCAGCGTGACGATCTGGCGCGACTTCGGCCGCTGGTTGGGAAACACGGCGCGCCGCACCGGGCACATCGTCCCGCCGGCGCCGATCAGCCACCGGCACGCATAGGCGTCGTCGACGATCCAGCGATCGCCCTCCCGCCGGATCGACCGCACGTCGTGCCTGATCACCTCGGCGCCCGCGCGGGCGAGCAGCCAGGCGTCGAACTCGACGCGGCGGACGGAGAAGTTCTTGCCCGGCGTCGGGAACCAGCGCAGGCCGAACGGCAGCCCGCGAAAATGCGAGCGGATGTCGAGCGGCAGCATCGGGTGGGGATAGTCGCCGGGCGCGATCTCGAGGTCGCGCAGCACCTTCTCGGTGATCCAGCCGGCGCACAGCTTGAGGCGGGGGAACGTCGCCTTGTCGAGCACGACGACGTCGCGGCCGTGCTGGCGCAGGCGACGGGCGCAGGTGCTGCCGGCCGGCCCGCCGCCGACCACGATGGTCTCGATCTCGCGCATGGCCGGCAGCGATACGACGACGTCGGACCCCGACGCAAGCCGGTCAGGCGGTCAGCACGACCGCGGCCAGAGGCGCGGCCGCACGGCCGGCCTCGAACGCCTCGCCGAGCAGATAGGCGAAGCCGAGCAGCGCCAGGAAGCCGAGGAAGAACAGCCCGAACAGCACCAGCGACACGCGCTTGGCGATCCGCGACACATTGGTCAATCCGATCGCCCCGGCGATCAGCGACACGACCAGCAGCAGGATGGCGTATTTCAGCATCGAGGACTCCTCCGGCTCGGCTTGAACGAGCCGGGGTGGCACCCGGTTCCGGCCGTCTTTGGTGGAGCCGGTCGCACCGGAGCGTGAGACTACGTAACACCGCCGTGGTGCGTGACTCGTCGCATCACTGTCCGTAGGATGACACACCAATTGATTGCAAAGTCCGATTATAGTAGCAAAGAGCTATAGGTCGGCGCGGCGTCAGGAGCGCCCGTGGGAAGCAGACTCAGACCATGGCTGGCAGCCGTGCTGGCCGGCTCGGCGGCGGGCTGCATCGTACAGGACCGATCCTATGTGCAGGACCGGCCGAGCGAATCCGCGGGCAGCTGGCGCATCGAGCATCGCATCGACCGGATCACCGGCAAGCCCGCCCCGAGCGCCACGGTCATCACCACGTCGACCAGCAACAAGACAGCCGACATTCGCGACGCGGTGCTCCAGGTCACCTGCTTCGAGGCTCGCCCGGTGGTACGGTTCTCCTTCGACATCCGAGTCGGCGCGGACCGGAACTCGACCTTCGCCTACCGGGTCGACGACCGCCCCGGCGATGAAGTCGAGGCGACCTTCCTGCAGGACCACCGCACCGTGGTGATCGACGATCCGGCGACCGTAGCGAAGTTCATCGAGGACGTGTCCCGCGGCAGCCTGCTGATCGTGCGGACCGCCTCGCTGTTCGCCGGGCGCACGGTCGCCGAGTTCCGCGTCGTCGGCGCCTCGACGGCGGTCGCCCCGGTGCTCGCCGCGTGTCCGCTGGTCATGCCCACGTCGGCCCCCGCCTCGCCCCGCCGGAGGGCCGCAGCAGACGACCGCCGGTCGGGACTCGCGTGATGCGGTCCGGTGCCGGGAGGCGGACCGTGCGATGGTAATGCTGGTTGCGCTCTCGACGTCCCACACATCACTCTCGGCCGAGGGCGTGCGGGCCGCGCTCAAGACGATCTATCCGCGACACTTCCTGAGCACCGGCGACGACGGCAGCTTCGTCACCGAGGGTCCGCAGCTCCACATGGACGCGATCGTCAAGTCACTGGTCCCGGGAGCCTCCGGCTTCTTCATGATCCACAGCCTGCCTTTCCCCTACGCCGACCAGTCGAAGCTGCCCGGCCGGATCCCGGATCCGGCGCTGCGGCAGCTCGCCTGCAAGCAGACGAGCTGGATGTCGGTCGAGCTCGTCCACACCTGGGCCGGCGCGGACGACGCCAGACGCTTCGTCGCACGGGCGATGGCGTGCCTCGCGCCGCCCGACACGGCCGTGCTGATCTGCCCCGGGAGCGGCACGGCGGTCGCCTTCGACGCGGCGGTGCGCACGCGTCTCGCGGCCGGCGACATGGTCTGCTGACCGCTGACCGCCGCGGTCGGGCGGTCAAGCCTGGACCGGGCTGCGCTCCAAAAGCTCGATGGAGATGTTCTCGGGCCCCTGGATGAAGCAGAGGCGGATACCGGGCCGCGGCGAGTGCGGCTCCTTGGTGAACACGACGCCCTTCTGCTTCAGCTCGGCCGCGACGGCGTCGAGCCCCTCGACGAACAGGCCGAAATGATCGAGGCCGCGGCACGGCAGCGCCGGCGGCGGGGCGACGCCGTCGCCGTCCGTGACGGGCGCGACGAAGATCTTCATGCCGCCGAGCTTCAGGTCGATGCGCGGCTTGCCCTGCTCGACGCTGCGCAGGACCTCGGCGCCGAGCACGCGCTCGAACCACTGCGCCATCGCCTCGGGATCGACGGTGCGCAGGTGGACGTGGTCGAACGCGATGGCGGCCATGGGATGCTCCGGGGAACGACGGGAGAGACGAGTCGGGCCGCCACATTACGGCGGCCGCGCCGCGGCGTCACGTTCGAGGAGGCCGTCCGGGGGATGGGGCTTTCTGTCCGCACACTCGGTTCTCCGTCATTCCGGGGCGCAGCGAAGCTGCGAGCCCGGAATCCAGCGGCAGGTTCTGCCGTCGCGGATGGATTCCGGGTTCGGCGCTGCGCGCCGGCCCGGAATGACGACTAAACTGATCGGAGGACACCCTCTCAGGCAGCCTGGGCGGCGGACGGCTCGGCACTCGCCGACGGTTCCGACACGGGCGGCCAGGCCGTCCCGTTCGCCGTCACCGACACGGCACCGCCGTCATAGACGAACTTCATCGAGACGGAGCGCTGCGCCTCCATCATCGCGAGGAAGCGGTCGATGGCGGCGCGCGGATCGCCGACGTTGCGATACGAGTCCTCGGGCTTCGTCTGCTCGAGCGCGTAGGCCTGCGCCGTGATCGAGTGCGCCACCTTGATGCTGCGCCGGAGGTCGACGTCGGACGCCAGCAGCGCCTCCACGGTGGCGAGATCGTCGCGCTCGCCCGCGCCATCGACGGCCGACACATGGAGTCCGGTGTCGTCGACGGCGATCGACACGGGCGGCGTGGTCGGCAGGCCCGCCTTCGCGAAGGCGGCGTCGAGCCTTTGCGACAGCTCGGCGGCGAGCGTCGCGACGCCCTCCCGGGTCGGCGGGGCGAGCCGATGCACCCGACTGGGGTCGATCCGATAGGCGACCGTGCCGTCCGACCGCAACGTCGCGACGGCGGGCGACTCCGGGGTCACGGCCGAGCGCGCGGAGGCGGAGCTTCCGGCGGCCGTGGATGCTGCCGCCGCCGCATCGGCCGCGACGGCGGCCTCGAATCGGTCGGCCGGATCGGCCGCCACTGCGCGGGTACGGGAGGGACTGGTGGAATACGGGTAGGGCGAGGACGACGAGACGGACGCGACCATGACGCTCTCACGACAAATGAGTCCGGGTCGGGAGGAGCAAGCGGCGTGCCTCGCCGTGCCGTCGCGAAAAACGCGATGCGCCAAGGGTTCTCGCGATTCGCCGGCGGGTCGGCCGCGGGCATGATCTGCCGTGCCGGCAAAGCCTGCCGGTCCGCTTTTGGCACGCGGCGCCACGGGGCGGCCGGAGCCGAATCGTTTACGGTCGGCGGCTACGATTCGTCCTGAGAGTCAGGGGGAGGTTTTCGGAATGGGGGCGGCATCGGCGTGGCGCGAGGAGCGCAACCGCAGCGCCCTCGCGCGCCTGAACAAGGCGCTGCCCGAGATCTTTCCGGTGCCGGTGCTGAACCGCGCACTGGCGCGACCGCTGATCCCGCCGCTGCCCCGCATGGCGATCGACGGCTACTGGCGGGCGCATCCGTTGCGCGCCGACCGGCTCGCCCGCGCGCTGGCGGCGAGGAGCGGCGCGCCGGAGGGCTGGACCTGGCGGATCGCCGACACCGGCACCAGGCGGCCCGACCGGGCGCGCGGCCTGCCGGCGAGCTTCCGGACTCCGCCGGCGCCCTATCGGGAGCCGGAGCACGCCCCCGGCGGTGGGCGCTGCTGCGTCTGCGGCCAGCCGGTCTACCGGTTCGGCTGGCATGTCGACCTGTGGGAGCGCGGCGCGAACCGCAACGCCGAGTGGCACGCCGCCTGCGTGGTCGCCTGGCAGCTGTGGACGGCGCCGACCGAGCACGTCGTGCTGCTTCGAAAGCTCCAGCAGCGGCGCTGCGCGGCGCGCGGCAAGCGCCTGTGGCGCACCGCCGAGATCGATCACAAGGTGCCGCTGTTCGAGGTCTGGCGCGACCGCCGCGACACGCCATGGCCGGACCTGCTCGCCTTTTGGGGCCTGCCCAACCTGCAGGTGATCAACCGCGACGTCCATGTCGAGAAGTGCGCGCACGAGGCGCGCGGCCGCTCGCAGCGCCGCCGCGGCGAGGCCGACCTCACGCGCTGAGCGGCATCGTCACGCGCTGAGCGGCACGTCGCCGCGCGGATCGTGCACCACCACGGTATCGCGGCCGGCCCGCTTGGCAGCGTAGAGGGCGGCGTCGGCGCGGGCGAGTGCGGCGTCCAGCGGCTCGCCGGCGGCGATCCGGCACGCCCCGATGCTGATCGAGACGCGCGCCTCCGTCCCGCCCTCGAAGGCGACCGGCGTGCCGGCGATCGCCGCGATCAGCCGCTCGCCGAGCCGGCGCAGCGCCGTCTCGGAGGCCTCGCCCGCCACCACGATGAACTCGTCGCCGCCCCAGCGGCCGTAGACGTCGCCGGCCCGCAGCACCGTCTCGAGCCGCCGCGCCGCCTCCGCCAGCACGCGGTCACCGGCGTTGTGGCCGTGCTGATCGTTGATCGTCTTGAACAGGTCGAAATCGATCAGCAGGAGACCGAGCGGGTCGCCGTCGCGGGCGCCCGGGGCGCGGCGCTCCTCGACCGCGGCGATCACGCCGCGCCGATTGTAGATGCCGGTGAGCGGGTCGCGCTCGGCGAGCCGGCGCAGCTGCGCGGTGCGCTCGGCGACCGTCGTCTCCAGCGTCGCCGTGTGCTCGCCGACCTTGCGGGCCATGCGGGCGAACGCGCGAGACAGCCGGCCGATCTCGTCGGGGCGCGGGTCGGGCTCGGCGGCGAAGTCGCCCGCCTCCATGCGGTTGATCCCGGCCTCCAGACGATCGAGCCGGTCGAGCACGACGCGGCGGAAGAACAGCATCATCAGCGCCACGGCCGCGCCGGCGATCAGCGCCAGCAAAGCCGCGATCGGCGCGAACAGCTCGCGGTCGATGATCGCGTCGACATCCATCAGCGTCACGTTGAACCAGCCGACCCGGTCGAGCCAGCCGACGCCGACCAGATAGTCCTTGCCGCCGAGGCGGATGAAACGCGACTCGACCGTGTTCCGGCCGGCGACGAGGCGCTCCATCATGGCCGAGAGCGCGGCGCGATCGTCGTCGCCGTCGATCTGCGCGAAGATCGTCTTCTTCGCCTTGGTGTCCTTGGTGAGGCTGTGGAAGTCGACCATGCCCGGATCGCGATGCGCCTGGATGGCGCCGGCGCGGTCGACGAACATGCTCTGCACCCCGACCTGCGGGATGGCGACCACCTCGCGGATGAAGGCGGTGAGGTCGACGCCGGTGCCGAGCACGCCGAGCACGCGGCCCGTGCCGGCATCGGCGACGACGCAGTTGATCCACACCTTGGTGACGGCGAGGTTGTCGTCGCGGTCGACGTTGAGGCGGCAGCCCGGCCCGTTCGCGACCGTGGTGAAGTACCAGCCGTCGCGCGGGTTGTCGGACCGCACCGTGTAGCGGAACTCGCGGCCCGCATAGGCGCCGTCGTGGTCGTTGAAGTAGTAGTTGCCGGAGGCGTGGACGACGAAGAACCAGCTGTGGTCCTGGAACGATTGGCGGTAGCGCTCGAGTTCGGCGAGCGCGACCGCGGCCTTGCCGGGGCCGGTCTCGTCGGCCGCCCAGGCGAGCACGACGGGCGAGCGCGTCAACGTCTCGGCGAGCGACACCTCGCGCATCAGCGCCTCGAGGCCGCGATAGCGGTCGAACAGCACCTGCTTCTCGGCGAACAGCGTGCCGAGCTTGACGACCGTGCCGCGGACGATCCACTCGAAGGCCACATAGGCCGGCACCGAGACGACGACGAAGACGGCCACGGTGAGCAGCAGCACGCGCGTCTGGAGGCTCGCCGTCACCCGCGCACGGGCCACGCGCAGGGGCGCCCAAAAGTTCTTCGGCATCGGCACCGTCCCCACCCGTCCCGCCGGCGATTCCAAAATCTCGCCACGCGACAAAACCGGTCGATTCGTCTGTACCGCAAACCTTCCACCGACTGATTAACGCTTCTACGCCCGCCGTGCTAGAAGCGCCGCCATGCCGGTCTTCACGCCCCATCAGAACAAGGCGCTCGCCGCCGTCGCGCGCTGGCTCGACGACGCGCCGGGCACGCGCGGCACGCCGCCGGTCTTCCGCCTGTTCGGCTTCGCCGGCACCGGCAAGACGACGCTCGCCCGCCACATCGCCGAGGGGGTCGACGGCGAGGTGAAGTTCGCCGCCTTCACGGGCAAGGCCGCGCAGGTGATGCGCTCGAAGGGGTGCCACGGCGCCTCGACGCTGCACAGCCTGATCTACAAGCCGATCGACACCGAGAGCGAGCAGCCGAGCTTCACGCTGTGGGACGAGGCGCCGGCCTCCAAGGCGAAACTGATCATCGTCGACGAGTGCTCGATGGTCGACGCCGAGCTGGGGCGCGATCTGATGTCGTTCGGGGTGCCGATCCTGGTGCTCGGCGATCCGGCGCAGCTGCCACCGATCCAGGGCGGCGGCTTCTTCACCGAGCACGAACCGGACGCGATGCTGACCGAGGTGCATCGCCAGGCGCAGGACGATCCGATCGTGCGGCTGTCCATGCAGGTGCGCGAGGGCGCCCGCCTCGCGCCGGGCGACTACGGCGTCAGCCAGGTGGTGCGCAAGAGCGATCTCGATCCGACCCGCGTCATCGACGCCGACCAGGTGCTGGTCGGCCGCAACGCGACGCGGCGCGCCTACAACGGCCGCCTGCGCCAGCGCCGCGGCCTCGAGGACCCTCTGCCGGTCGCCGGCGACAAGCTCGTCTGCCTGCGCAACAATCGCCGCAAGGCGCTGTTCAACGGCGGCCTGTGGACCGTCAAGGAGCGCGCCACCGGCCGCTCCAAGGCGCTCGTCACGATGCGGATCGCGCCCGACGAGGAGCTGTCGGCCCGCAGCAAGCTCGTCAAGGTGACGGCACGCTCCGAGTGCTTCCTCGGCAACATCGAGGAGATCGACTGGGCGCAGCGCAAGGTCTACGACGAGTTCGACTACGGCTACGTGCTCACCGTTCACAAGGCGCAGGGCTCGCAGTGGGACGACGTCGTGCTGTTCGACGAGAGCTTCGCGTTCCAGGAGACGCGCGAGCGGTGGCTCTACACCGGCATCACACGAGCGGCGAAGCGCCTCACCGTGGTGGTGTGACACCGAGCCGAGTCGACACCCGGAACTCCGTGCCCGCGTGCGGCATTGGGGTGCGGGCGCCTGTCCGGGCGCCGGTTTCCGGGAGACGCGCCATGCCCCTGCCCCGCCTCGCGCTGCCGTGCCTCGCGCCGTCACGCCTCGCGCTGTCGTCTCTGATCGCCGCGCCGCTGCTGATCGGCAGTCTCGCACTCGCCGCCGCCCAGACCACGACACAAACTCCGCAAGGAGGCGTCGAGCAGCCCGACACCCCGACGAACGCTCCGAAGACCGGCCCGTCGTCCGGCACGGCGCCGGGCAACGAGGGCTCGACCGGCTGGACCGGCGGCACCGGCGGCGCCTTCACGGGCACGTCCAATCACGCCCCGACGCCGGGCTCGCCGACCGCGCAGCCCGAGACGGTCGAAGGCGTGAACCCGAAGCCGGGAAGCAGCTCGTCGTCGACGCGCTGACGGGCCGCCGGCACGGTGAGCTCACAACGAGCGGAAACTCACGTCGCGCAACGTCGAGGCAGTCAGGCGGCGCGCTCGGCGTCGAGCCGGCGGCCGACCGCGTCGGCCTCGGCGAAGGCGTGATCGAGCGTCGCGGTCAGCTCCCGGGCCCGGGCCGGCGTGATCGCCGCCGCCTCCCGCTCCAGCGCCAGCGCGATCTCGGCGAGCCGCCGGAAGCCGAGCGCGCTCGCGGCGCCCTTGAGGGTGTGGGCCTCGACGCCGAGCATCTTGCGCTCGGGCGTCACGGCCAGCGCGCGCAGGACGTCGAGCCGGCGCCGCGAGTCGGCGATGAAGCAGGCGAGCGTCTCGGCGAAGCCGTCGTCGCCGATCTCCGCGCGCAACGCGGCGGCGACCGCCGCGTCGTGCACGGGCGGCGCGGGGACGTCGCCGCGGCGGCGTCGCCGCGACCCGTCCGCGGCGCCCGCGCGTCCGTCGGCAGGCTGCCCCTGGTGGCAGTCGGGCGCCGGCGCGGTGTCGTCGTTCGGCGCGTCCTCGACGCCGGCACCGCCATAGGCGACCGCCTGCACGGCCTGGGCCAGCGTCTCGATCAGCATGGCCTTGCGCACCGGCTTCGCCATGAAGCTGGTCATCCCGGCCTCGCGGCAGGCCTGCACGTCGTCCGGAAACGCATTGGCCGTCAGCGCCACGATCGGCAGCGTCGCCCAGCGGCCGCCGCGGGCGCGGATGCGGCGGGTCGCCTCGAGCCCGTCCATGCCGGGCATGCGCACGTCCATCAGGATCAGATCGCACGGATACTCGGCGACGGCCGCGAGCGCCTGCAGGCCGTCCTCGGCGATCCGGATCACGATGTCGAACGATCGCAGCATTCGGGTGACGACGAGCTGATTGGTGGCGTTGTCCTCGACCAGCAGGATGCGCAGCGGGCGCCCGAGGCGCCCAAGCGCCGCCGTGAAGGCGGCGTGCGACACCGGGCCGGCGAGGCCGGGCCGGCGCGCCACGTCGGTGACCGGCAAGGCGAGCGAGAACGCGAACACCGAGCCGCGACCGAGCTCGGAGCGGACGCCGATCTCGCCGCCCATCTGCTCGACCAGCCGCTTGCAGATGGCGAGTCCGAGCCCGGTGCCGCCGAACCGGCGGTTGATCGAGGAATCGGCCTGGACGTAGTCCGAGAACAGCGTGCCGATGCGCTCCGACGCGATGCCGATGCCGGTGTCGCGCACCGACCATTCGAGCCGCGCCGTCGTCGCGTCGCGGGTCGCGCAGCCGAGCGACAGCGCGACCTCGCCGCCCGCCGCCGTGAACTTCAGCGCGTTGCCGGCGAGATTGAGCAGCACCTGGCGGATGCGCCCCGGATCGCCGAGCATCAGCGCCGGCACCTCGCCGCCGACCGACAGGAAGAGCGAGACGCCGCGCGCGCGCGCCTGCGGTCCGAGCATGCCGACGACGTCGTCGGCGAGCTCGCGCGGCGAGAACGCCACCGACTCGAACTGCACCCGTCCGGCCTCGAGCTTGGACAGGTCGAGAATGTCGTTGAGGATGGCGAGCAGGCTCTCACCCGACTGGTTGATCGCCTCGAGCGTCTTGCGCTGGTCGGTGTCGAGGCTTGTCTCCAGCAAGGTGGCGGCGAGACCGAGCAGCCCGTTGAGCGGCGTGCGGATCTCGTGGCTCATCACGGCGAAGAAGCCCGACTTGGCGCGGCAGGCGGCCTCGGCGGCGCGCTCCTGCTCGCGCGCCTTGACCGACTCGGCCTCGGCCTCGGCCCGCAGCTGCTGGGCGCGGGCGAGCTCGGTGATGTCCTCGTGGGTGCCGACCCAGCCGCCCGACGGCCGCATGCGCCGGCTGACCGCCACGACGCGACCGTTGCCGAGCGTCTCGATCCAGGACTGGTCCTCCTCGGGGATGATGTCGAGCCGGCTCGCCGGGTCGACGATCATCCCGCTCCGGCGCAGCCCGCGGGCGAAATCCTCGAACGCCATGCCCGGCTCGATGGCCATCCCGGCGCCGCCGTACATCTCGACGAAGCGCGTATTGCAGACGATCAGGCGGCCCGCGTCGTCGCACATCGAAAGGCCCTGGCTCATGCTCTCGAGCGCGTCCTTGAACAACCGGTTCTGACGCGCCAGCGCGGTCCGGCTCCCCTCCAGGGCGCGCTGGACGCGGCGCTGCCGGCGGATCGCCCGCGACATGAACACCAGCACTGCGACCGCGATCAGCGCCCCGGCGACGCTGATCAGCCACAATGTCGGCACCGCCGTCTCGACGAGCGCCAGCGACGGCCCGAGCCGCGACATGATCTGCTCGTCGAGCCGGTCGTCCATGCGGTCGAGGATGGCCCG
Organism: Rhodoplanes sp. SY1; assembly: GCF_046000175.1. Taxonomy (NCBI): domain Bacteria; kingdom Pseudomonadati; phylum Pseudomonadota; class Alphaproteobacteria; order Hyphomicrobiales; family Nitrobacteraceae; genus Rhodoplanes; species Rhodoplanes sp. SY1. Next base: position 19,870 of record NZ_JBEOMB010000125.1, on the reverse strand, counting down.
CGCCGCGGCAACGTCGCGGTAGAGCGCCAGCACATGGAACGACCGCTCCTCGTCGGCGGGCGGAACCCGCCGCCACGCGGCGATGTGGTCGAAGACGTCGACGATGTCGCGGGTGAGAGTCCACAGCGCAATCTGATCGGCGGCCGGCACGACACCCGCCGTCACCGAGATGAGGCGGTCGAGCGGGGAGTCGACCTCGAGCAGCCCACGCATCACCGCGTGTGCCGCGCCGGACAGCTCCGTCCGCTCGGCCGGATCGATGCCGGCCGCGAGGCTCGCGACCGTGCCGAACACGCGGCTGTAGTCGTCGTCGAGCCGACGGATCAGATCGTGTCGCTTCACGTCCGTCTCGATGGTGGTCAGCAGCGAAGGACCGTCGGCGATCTGATAAGCGTGCCAGGCCGCCGGACCGACGATCGCGGCGAGCATCAGGAGGATGGCGACGGCGAACGGACCGATCTCCCGCGCGCTCGTCCGGACCGGCGTGGCGGAAGGCTCGGTCGGGTGCATCATCGCACGCTCGACTTGACGACGGCGCCCGACACCGGATCGAAATAGATCTCGACACGGCGGCCGTCCTTGTCGCGGCCGTAGATCTCGTAGCAGCGTCCCTCGGTCGTCTTGAACAGGCCGATCCGGTAGCCTTGCGCCGCGATGCGTTGCCGCATCGTTTCGGCCGGGATCCACCGGTCGACCGGCTCGGTCGTGCAGTCCGGTCCGGCCCATGCCGGTCCGGCCCATGCCGGCGCGCCCCATGCCGGCGCGCCCCATGCCGACCCGATCAGCGCGAGCGGCGCGGCCGACACGATCGAAAGGACGAGGCTCGCACGACGGATCATGGTGGACGACGCTCGCGAGATCGATTCAATTTGAAATGACAGTACCGGGAGGCGATTAAATGATCTTTACGCGGCGATCCGACTCTCGGACCTTTCGGACCCGTCCGACGACCCGGCGAGGACCCATGCAGACGATCGTTCGACTGACAGCGCGGCTCCGCGTCTCCGGGAGCGCAGGGATCGTCGTGGGCGTGGGGATGGGCGTTGCCGTGCTGATCGCGACGCCGGTGCTCGCCGACGGATCGGGCGGCCGCCGGGCGGCGCCGCGCCCGGTCGCCGGGCCGATCGTCGGCGGGCTCGCGGCCAACAATGGATACTATGCCTACGGACCCTATGCGACGCCCGGCAGCCCGGTCGCCTGGCGCGCCCTGCCGTGGAGCGACCTGTACGGCCCGGCAGTGCCGGTGACTCCGGGGTGTTACATGCAGCGCCAGCGGGTGTGGACCGAATACGGCTGGCGATGGCGGACCGGGCCGATCTGCTATTAATGAATGTTCATCGGGCTCAACGCGTTAGCACAAAAGGGCGAAGACACCGCCCAACTAACGACAAATTGAAACGCTCTCCTGAGGGCCTGCCGTCAGCCGCACGGGGCTGATCGTCGGAACGCCCGGACCGAGCCTTCCCGCACGAGAATCCGGCGCGACCACATATCGGAGCCTCACGAGGGGGATCATGACCAGAAGCCTGACTGCTGTCTCGGCGGCGGCGCTCGCTGTCGTGCTCGCGCTGCCGGCGAGCCAGGCGGACGCCCAGTACTACTACCGGCGCGGCCCGAGCGGCGGCGCGGTCGCGGCGGGCGTGCTCGGCGGGCTCGCCGCCGGCGCCATCATCGGCGGCGCCATCGCGAGCTCGCGTCCCGGCTACGCGGCGCCGGCCCCGGCCTATGGGCCCCCGCCGCCTCCGCCGCCGCCCTATGCGGGCTATGCGCCGGTCGCCGGCTATGCGCCCTATCCGGCCTATGCGGGCCCGATGCCCGTCGCCTGCCCGGGCGGCTATTGGGCGCGGCGGCCGCTCTACGACGATTACGGCCAGTTCGTCCGCTACTCGCGGCCGCGCTGGTTCTGCCCCTGAGGCACCCACATCGGCACGAGGCTTCGAGACGGCCGGCACCACGCCGGCCGTTTTCGTTTCTGGAGGTCGCTTGCGCTGCGCCCGGCCGCGCGCGTCAGCGCCCCGCCCGCGCCCGCATATGGTCGAGCACGGCGGCGTCCGGCCAGCAGTCGAGCGGCAGGCCGTTCTGCTTCTCGTAGGCGCCGAGCGCGAGGCGCGTGCGCATCCCCGCCTTGCCGTCGATCTTGTCGCGATAGAGCCCGAGCGCCGCGAGGCGCTTCTGCATGTCCTCCAGATCCTTGGTGCGCAGCTGCACGACCGGATCCCAGGCGCGCGCGAACGGCCCGCCGCCGGCGATGCGGTCGGAGACGTTGCCGACGAACAGCACGTACAGATCCGAGAAATTGTAGTCCTTGATCACGTAGTAGTTCTTCATGATCAGGAACGACGGCCCGTGCGTGCCGGCCGGCTGGAGGAGCGAGGCGGGCTCGTCGAGATCGGCGGCGGCCGGGCGCTTGCCGCCCGCCGGCGCGTAACCGGCGGCGAGCCACTCGCGCAGCGGCTTGAGGTTCTCCGGATCGGCGATCGTGCAGTCGAATCCGCGCGCCGGCGGCGTCACCTCGTAGGCCCAGTGCTTGCCCGGCTGCCACCCCTTGGCGTGGAGCTGCTGGGCCGCCGAGGCGAGCGCGTCGGGGACCGAGCGGAAGATGTCGCGGCGGCCGTCGCCGTCGAAGTCGACGCCGTGCTTGTAGAGCTCGGACGGCAGAAACTGGGTGAGCCCCATGGCGCCGCCCCAGGAGGCGCGCATGTCGGCGCGCGGCGTGCCGTCCTGCAGCATCTTCATGGCGTAGAGGAGCTCGCCGCGGAACATGTCCTTGCGACGGCCGTAATAGCCCTGCGTCGCCAGCACCCGCAGCGCGTCGTGCGGCAGCTTGTAGGAGCCGAACGCCGTCTCGCGGCCCCAGATCGCCAGCACGACCGAGGCCGGCACGCCGAAGCGCTGCTCGATGCCGGCCAGCGTCGCGCGATGCTCGCCGTAGAGCTTGCGGCCCGTGGCGGCGAGGTTGGCGAGGTTCTTGTCGCGCAGATACTCGGCCGGGGTCTGGACGAACTCGGCCTGGCCCCGCGGCGGCGCCTCGGCGCGGCCCGGGATCACCAGATCGGGCAGCGAGAGGTCCGGCTCGAGGCCGCGGATCGCCTGGTCGAAGACGGGGCGCGAGACGCCGAGCGCCTGCGCGTCCGGCCACAGCGACTGCAGCCATTTCTGGAAGTCCGCATCGGCGGCGGCGGCCGGCCGCGGCGCCAGCCCCGGCAGGGCGCCGGCCAGCGTCGCGACGGCCAGCATCACGACCGGGAGCAGCGCCGCGAGCGAGCGCCTTGCGGCGGACAGGAGGGTCATCGGGTTCTCCACGACGTTCCGCGAAAGAGACGAATCGGAAACGGAGAGAGGCCGGTAAACAAGGTTTTAATTTGGAGAGCCGCGACCGTCCCGAAATCCCGCGCTGCCGCGACGAAAAGAACAATCCGTGAAGCCGGACGAATCGGAAACGGAGCGGGGGCGATTAACAAGGGATTACGCGACGTCGAACACGCTGGAGCGGGCATTTCCGCCGCGCACTCGAAAACGTTCCCGCTCCGGTCCGGCGACACGAATCGGAAACGGAGCGTGGCCGGTTAAGACTTCGTTGCAGCGCCGCGCGTGCGGCGCGTTAGGAGTTCGTTTACCATGATCGCATCGCCCCGCGTCGCCGTCAGGAGGACGCCCGATGCTTCGATCCTTCGCCCGTTCCGGATTCATCTCGCTACTGTTCACGCTCGCGGCCCTGCAGGCCGCGCCGGCCGCCTCGCCGAGCGAGCTGCTCGACGCCCTCGTCGCCGCCTATCCGGACGCGCTCGCGCGCCACGACGGAGACAAGCTCACCTGGCGCGACGGCACCGTGATGGCGGTGTCGGACGGCCGCCCCGACAAGCCGTTCAAGGAGCTGCTGTCGAACCCCTCGATCCTCGACCAGATGAAGCTGCCCTATCGCACCGGCCGGCTCGCCGCCCCGCCGGCGCTCAACGACGATCCGGGCCGCTTCCGCAACGAGGCCTTCTTCAAGAAGATGTACGGCGACTGCACCAAGGGCGAGGTGCAGGCCCGCATGGTGCCGATCGTCTGGCTGCCGAAGAGCTGGGGCAAGAAAATCTCGGTCACCCGCGTCAACGGCGTCGCCGAGAAGTTGAAGGCGGTGTCGGACGAGATCGAGACGCTGCCGCCGGCGATCCGCAAGGCCGCCTTCCCGATCGCCGGCGTGCTCGCCTGCCGCCCGGTCGCCGACACGGGCCGGATGAGCATGCACGGCTACGGCGCGGCCATCGACCTCAACCTCGAGGTCTCGGACTACTGGTTCTGGACCAAGAAGACCGACCCGATCCCCTACAAGAACCGCATGCCGCAGGAGATCGTCGACATCTTCGAGCGCCACGGCTTCGTCTGGGGCGGCAAGTGGTATCACTACGACACCATGCACTTCGAGTACCGGCCGGAGCTGATCAGGACGAAGTGAGATCGATATCCTCGCCCGATGGGGCGCACTGAACCGGCAACGTGACGGTGCCTCGTGTCCCGGGCGCGGCGCAACGCGCCGTGACCCGGGACCCAGAGCGACAGCATGAGGAATTGCGGGGGCGCCAACCGTGCCGCCCCTGGGCCCCGGATCTGCGACGTATCAGGCCCGTGGCCTGATACGTCTTGTCCGGGACACGCCGCCGAGACTCGACGTCACCCCACCACGCCGGCCGCGCGGAGCGCCGCGATCTCCTCGTCGCTCGTGCCCAGCACGCCGCGCAGAATCTCGTCGGTGTGCTGGCCGAGACGCGGGGGGGCGCGGTCGTAGCGCGGCGGCGTGCCGGAAAGCCGCAGCGGCGACGCGATGGTGGCGACCGCGCTGCCGTCGTCGCGCGGCAGGTCGATGCGCAGGCCGCGATGCTTGACCTGCGGCTCCTCGAACACCTGCGCATAGTCGTTGATGGCGCCGCACGGCACGCCCTGCGCCTCCAGCGCGGCGACCCACCCGGCCGTGGTCCTCGTCTTCAGCGTCGCGGCGAGATCGGGTATCAGCTCGTCGCGGCCGACGATGCGGCCCGACATGGTGCTCCAGCGCGGATCGGCGGCGAGATCGGCACGGCCCAGCACGTCGCAGCAGCGCCGCCACTGGGCGTCGTTGCCGACCGCGATCACCACGTGCCCGTCGGCGGTCGCGAACGACCCATAGGGAACGAGGCTCGCATGGGCGTTGCCGTAGCGATGCGGCACCTTGCCGGAAGCGAAGAAGCCGGTCACCTGGTTGCCGCCGAGCGCGACGATGCAGTCGAGCAGCGCCATGTCGATGTATTGGCCGCGCCCAGAGACGCTGCGGTGGTTGAGCGCCGCCAGGATCGCGATCGTCGCGTACATGCCGGTGAGCACGTCGGCGATGGCGATGCCGACCTTCTGGGGTCCGCCGCCGGGAAGGTCGTCACGCTCGCCCGTGATGCTCATCAGCCCCCCCTGCGCCTGGAAGACGAAGTCGTAGCCGGGCTTGTGGGCCGCCGGGCCGTCCTGGCCGTAGCCCGTGATCGAGCAGTAGACGAGCCCCGGATTCTTGGGCGCGAGGCTCGCATAGTCGAGCGCGTAGCGGGCGAGATCGCCGACCTTGAAGTTCTCGATCACGACGTCGCTTTCCGCCGCGAGCGCGCGCACCAGCGCCTGCCCCTCGGGCCGCGCGATGTCGATCGCGATCGACCGCTTGCCGCGATTGGCGGCGGCGTAATAGGTCGAGTCGCCGCTCGACGCGCCGTCGGCGTCCGCCACGAAGGGCGGCCCCCAGGCGCGTGTGTCGTCGCCCGTGCCGGGCCGCTCGACCTTGATCACGTCGGCGCCGAGATCGGCGAGGTTCTGGGTGCACCAGGGACCGGCGAGCACGCGCGAGAGGTCGAGCACCCGGATGTGAGAAAGAGCCGTGGTCATGAGACGAGACGATCCGAAAGAAGCATCGATCGATGCTGAATATCACGGATTCTCTCGGATTCATGGTGAGGAGCGCTCCCGGGAAGCGCGTCTCGACCATCCCGGGCGGCGCCGGCCGCCAGCCGCGCGGCCCTCCGAGGTTCACCGCGCCGCGACACGATCCGCACCGGCCGGAATAACCGGCCGGAATAAAAGCGCCCGCCGCTTGTCTACCTGATCGAGATCGCTTCGACCCGAAGCGATCCACCCCGACAGGAGACGGAACCATGAACAAGCTCATCGGACGCACGCTGGTCGCCACCATGACGCTCGCGGCAGCCCTCGCCTCCCCGGCGCTGGCCCGGACCTTCGAAGGCGATGTCGCCACCGCCGACATCGTGCCGGCGCGGTACGGCCATGCCCAGTCGCCGCAGCACGGCATGGCCACGGTGCAGAGCCCCTCGGACGCGGTCGTCTACAACGGCCGGATCGTCGGCCGTGACCCCGATCCGAGCGTGCGGCAGCAGATCCTGAGGGACGCCCCCGACCTCCGCTGATCGCGCGCCCACGGCGGGAGAGACCGGCCCGGCTCTCTCCCGCCGTGCCGCACCATCGCCGAAGTTTTCGCGCGAGCCCGGGAATAATTCCGCTCCCCGCGTGTCTGCATCGACGACACCCTCTGCCAAGGAGCAGTCGTATGGATCGAAACACGATCGTGGTCGCCCTCGCCGTCGTGGTGATGTCCACGACCGGCATAGCCGCACACGAGGCGCATCACGCGCCCCACGCTTCGGCCGCGCCGGCCGACGCGACGAGCCCCGTCTCCGACGAGGAAGCCGCGTTCCTGCGCGAGAACCATGCCGCCATGGACAAGATGATGGCCGACATGGCCGTGCGTCCGTCCGGCGACGTGGACCGCGACTTCGTCGCCATGATGGTGCCGCATCACCAGGGCGGCATCGACATGGCGGTGGCGGTGCTGCGTTACGGTCGTAACGAGCAGCTCAGGCGGCTGGCGCAGGAGATCATCGTCACCCAGCAGCAGGAGATCGCGGCCATGCGGCTCGCCATCGGCGATCCACTCCCTGCGTCGGCGGCGGCGCCGACCCAGACCTGCGGCTCGACGACGCGATGAGGATCAGGACATGCCCCGCAACGCCTCGACGACGGGACTGCTCGCGACCACGGGCCTCGCGACTGCGGTCCTCGTGACCACCTGCCTCGCCGGCACGCCTGCGGCATGGGCCGGCCAGGCCCCGGATGCGGCGGCTGCCCGGGACATTCCGGTGAGCCGGCACGACCGCGTCTATGCGGCCGAGCAGTTCTCCAACACGGTGTCGGTGACCGACCCGTCCGACAACACGCTGCTCGGGGTCATCCGGCTCGGCGATCCGCAACCGGGCAATCTGAGTCCGCTCTATCGCGGCCAGGTGCTGGTGCACGGCCTGGGCTTTTCGCCGGACCACAAGACGCTCGCGGTCGTGTCGATCGGCACCAACTCGGTGTCGTTCATCGACACCGCGACCAATGCGGTGAAGCACGTGACCTATGTGGGCCGCGCACCGCACGAGGCCTTCTTCACACCGGACGGCAAGGAAGTCTGGGTCACGGTGCGGGGCGAGGACCATGTCGCCGTGCTGGACGCCACCACCTTCGCAGAGAAGACGCGCATCGAGGTCCCGGCCGGCCCCGGCATGCAGATCTTCTCGCCGGACGGCACCTACGGCTATGTTTGCTCGTCCTTCAATCCCGAAACCGTGGTGATCTCGGTGGCCGACCATCGGATCGTCGGGCGGGTGAAGCAGGAGAGCCCGTTCTGCCCCAACATCGCGGCGACGCCGGACGGCAAGCAGGTCTGGCTCACGCTCAAGGATGTGGGCAAGACGATGGTGTTCGACGCACGGCCGCCGTTCTCGGTGCTGAAGACGCTCGACACCGGGCCGATCACCAACCACGTCAATTTCGCACGCACCACCGCCGGCATGTTCGCCTATGTCACGGTCGGCGGTCTGAACGAGGTCAGGGTTTTCGACACCGACGACTTCTCGCAGGTCGCGACCATCCCGGTCGGCAGGCTGCCGCACGGTCTTTGGCCGTCCGGCGACGGCAGCCGGATCTATGTCGGCCTGGAGAACGCCGACGGCCTCACGGTCATCGACACGGCGTCCAACACCGTGGTGGCGACCGTTCCGATCGGCCAGGCGCCGCAGGCGGTCGTGTATGTTCCGAACGCCGTGCCCTCCGGCGACGGAAAGCAGGGGCTGCAGCCGCTCGCGACGTCCGGAGCGGCAGCCCAGTTCACGCTTTCGGCGAGGCCCCATCAGACCGACGCGGCGCCGACCAGCGTCTCGCTGTTCGACCAGGGCCTGACGCAGGTGCTGCAGGCATCGGTGACCGGCCTCGAACCGAAGAAGCCCTATGTGCTGGCTCTGGCGCCGAACCCGGACGGCGGCGGAACGCTCCAGCCGCTCTCCGGTTTCACCACCAATCCGGCCGGCGCGGCCATCGTCAATGCGGTCGGCCCGATCCGCCAGATCATACAAGGCGTGGAATCGCCGCCGCGATATCTCGTCATCGCTCCGGGCGTGCCCGGCCGGACCGGCGCGCCCGTGCAGGTGCAGATGTGATGACGACACGCCGAGGGGCGGCCCACATTCCGCCCTCCTGGACGGGCGGTCCGTCCGGGAAGGCCATGCGGGTTTCGCCATGAGCACGATGACGTCGCTGATCGAGCCGCTCATTCCCGCGCTGCGGCGCTATGCGCGGGCTCTGCTGCGGGACCGCTCCGCCGCCGACGATCTCGTCCAGGACTGCCTCGAGCGGGCGATCGGACGTTGGCATCAGCGCCGCCAGGACGGCGACGCCCGGACCTGGCTCTTCACGATCCTGCACAACCTCGCCGTCAACCGCCTCCGCCAGGCGCAGCGCCGCGGCCGGCACGTGGCGATCGAGGACGCCGACGAGGATTCGGTCTCGCATCCACCCGCACAGGAGGATCGGATCCTGCATCACGACGTCGTTCAGGCGCTCGCCGATTTGCCCGAAGATCAGCGCGCCGTGCTCCTCCTGGTCGCCGTCGAAGACCTGTCCTATGCCGAGGCCGCCGACGTCCTCGACGTACCGATCGGAACCGTGATGTCCCGCCTGGCCCGCGGCCGCGAACGGCTCCGGCGCGCCCTGGGAGAGCCGGACAGGATCGCCAAAGCCTCGAATCTGCGGAGAATCAAATGAGCATCCGTCCGATCTCCGAAGACGACCTGCACGCCTTTGTCGATCAGGCGCTCGATCCTGCACGTCGCACCGAAGTCGCCGAGTATCTGAAGAGCCACCCCGATGTCGCCGGACGCGTCGAAGACTATCGCCGGCAGCGCGAGGCGCTGCGCGCCGCCCTGGCGCCGATCGCCGAGGAGCCGGTGCCGTCGCGGCTCGACCTGAGGCGCCTGATCGAGGCGCGGCAGACCTCGCGCGGATGGCGAGCGGCGGCAGTCGCCGCAGCCGCCGCGATCGTGCTGCTGTGCGGCGGCGCGACCGGCTGGATGCTGCGCGATCTGTCGCAGCCGCCGGTCGGCGGCATCGCTGCGCTGGCGTCGCAGGCGACGGAGAGCTTCGAGGTCTACGCATCCGACCATGTCCGTCCGGTGGAACTCCGCGCGGAGGACCGCACGTTGCTGGTCGACTGGGCCTCGCAGCGTCTCGGCCGGGCCGTCACGGCGCCGGACCTGTCGCGCTCCGGCTATCGTTTCATGGGCGGACGCTTGGTCGCGACGCCGCAGGGGCCGGCCGTGCTGTTCATGTACGACGACGATCGCGGCACGCGTCTCGCCCTCCTGAGCCGCCGAATGGTGATCGACCAGGACGCGCCGATGCGCCCGCACGCGCGCGGATCGACGGCTGGGTTCGCGTGGGCCGAGAACGGCATCGGCTTCAGCCTGGTGGGGCCGCTGTCGGCCGAGGCGCTGCATCCGATCGCTAACGAGATTCGCCGGCAAGAGCACGGCATCTGATGAACAGCGGCGTCGCGGCGCGCGTCGGCGCGATGCCGTCGCGCCGGCCGTCGACGGGCCCTCCGTCTCCGGCGTCATCCCGGGTGAGCACGCCGCACGGCTTGCGGATTCGGCCGGACCGCGACTATGTGGGACGGTAGCGCTCCCGCGCCAATGCGGCACTGGTGTTCGCCACATGCGAACACCAGTGCCCGCTTCCGGACTACAGGACCAGGCCGTTGTCGAGTTCCCCCGAACAGCCCTCGCCGCCATCGTCCCCCTCGCCCAACCCGTCCTCCCCTCCCCCTTCCACATCGCCCGCCGGCACCCCGTTCAAGCTGATCTTCCCGTCGATCATGCTGCCGATGTTCCTGGCCGTGGTCGACCAGACCATCGTGGCGACGGCGCTGCCGGCGATCGCCGCCTCGACCGGGCAGATCGAGCGCGCCCCTTGGGTGGTGGTCGCCTATCTGATCGCCGCCACGGTCGCGGCGCCCGTGTACGGGCGGCTCGGCGACGCCTTCGGCCGGCGACGGCTCCTGCTGGTGGCGCTCGGCGTGTTCCTGGTGACGTCGCTCCTGTGCGCCGCCGCGCCGACCATCGAGACGCTGGCGCTCGCCCGCGTCCTCCAGGGCCTCGGTGGCGGCGGGCTGATGACGCTATCGCAGGCGCTGGTCGGCGAGGCGGTGCCGCCGCGCGAGCGCGCCCGCTACCAGGGCTGGCTGGCCGGCGTCGCCGTCACGGCGAACTCGTTCGGCCCGGTGGTCGGCGGCGTCCTCACCGAGCATTTCGGCTGGCGCTCGATCTTCCTGGTCAACCTGCCGATCGCCGTGCTGGCGATGGGGCTCGTGCTGCGCCTGCCGGTCCGCAAGGTCGAGCGGACCGCGTGGGCGTCCGATCCGCTCGGGCTGATCCTGTTCGCCGCCTTCGTGACGACGACGCTGTTGTCGCTCGAGCAGGTGCAGCGGGCGAACTTCTCCGCCCTGCCGTTCGCGGCCGCGCTGCTCGCCGCCGCGGCGCTGAGCCTCGTGCTGCTGATCCTGCAGGAGCGCCGCACGCCCTCGCCGCTGATCCCGCTCGGCCTCCTCAAGCAGCCGGCGATCTGGCGCGCCGACGCGATGGCGGCCTTCCACGGTGGCGCGCTGGTCTCGCTGATCACCTTCCTGCCGGTCTATCTCGGGGTGGTGCGCGGCGCCTCGCCCTCCACCATGGGCCTCGTGCTGGTGCCGCTCACCATCGGGATCGGCACCGGCTCGCTGCTCACCGGCCGGCTGATGGCGAGCACCGGCTACACGACCGTGTTCCCCTCGGTCGGGCTCGGGCTCGCCGCCGTCAACCTGGTCGTGCTGGCGATCTTCGCCAACGACCTGTCGATCACGGCGCTCGGCGGCATGATGTTCTGGAACGGCGCCTGCATGGGCACCGTGATGGCGGTCGTGCAGGTGACGGTGCAGAGCGCCGCCGGCCCCGGCCGGCTCGGCGAGGCGGCGGGCTCGGTGCAGTTCTCGCGCTCGATCGGCGCCGGGCTCGGCACCGCCGTGATCGCGACGCTGCTGTTCGGCTGGCTGGCGCTCCACAGTCCGGAGGCGCTGGCGGTCTTCTCGGGGCTCGCGCAGCGCGGCCGCGACGCCGCCGCGAGCCTGCCGCCCGAGCGGCTCGCCGCCGTGCAGGGCGACATCCGCGACGCCTTCCGGGTCGTCTTCCTCGGCATCGCCGGCTTCACGCTCGGCGGCCTCGCGCTGGCGCTGACCAACCCGCTGCGGCGGATCTGATCGTCGCCGAATTCGTCATTCCGGGGCGCCGCGCAGCGGCGAACCCGGAATCCAGCCAAAAACTCCGAACTTGCCGCTGGATTCCGGGTTCGCGGCTTCGCCGCGCCCCGGAATGACCGGCTCATCAGTGATGCACGCCGTTCGGAAGCTGGCTGAGGCGGTCCACCCAGGCGATGCCGATCGCCGACAGGATGAAGACGCAGTGGATGATGGTCTGCCACATCACGCCGGTCGCGGTCAGGGTGCCGCGCCCGGAGTCGAGCGCGCCGGCCTCGATGAAGGTGCGCAGCAGGTGGATCGACGAGATGCCGATGATCGCCATCGCGAGCTTGATCTTCAGCACGCTCGCATTGACGTGGCTGAGCCACTCCGGCTGGTCGGGATGGCCCTCGAGGCCGAGCCGCGACACGAAGGTCTCGTAGCCGCCGACGATCACCATGATCAGCAGGTTCGAGATCATCACCACGTCGATCAGGCCGAGCACCACTAGCATGATCTGCAGCTCGCTGAAGTCGAACGAGTGGGTGACGAGGTGCCACAGCTCCTTGAGGAACAGCACGACGTAGACGCCCTGGGCGACGATCAGGCCCACATAGAGCGGCAGCTGCAGCCAGCGCGAGCTGAAGATCAGCATCGGCAGGGGGCGCAGCGCCTTCGGCAGCGGCTTCGAAGGGTGCGGGGTCGTCTCGGTCATCCGGAGGGTCTCGCTGAAGCCTTGGCAAGGCAGTGGGTCATGGGAATCGGCGGGTGATACGACCGGGGCGGCCGTCCGGTCCACCGCCGCGCATCCTCCAGCACACCAAATCGTCGGCGGCATGACGCCGAAAGGCCGCTTCGACCGCGGCTTTCGCCCCGCCCCGCGACAGGCGGTCGCAGTGGGCGATTGCCCACCTTCCCCGACCTCGCAAGGCCTTGGTGGGCCGACCGGGCGCTCCCACCGGAATCGTGGGCATCTTTCCGCTGGCCTCGGCCGCGCCCCGCCGCCTAGCATTAGTCCAAACAACGAAACCGCCAGGAAACGCCCAATGACGCCCCACGCCACCCCCGGCTCCGCCGCGACCCGACACCCCTTCCCGCTCGATGCCTGGTACGCCGCCGCCTGGACCCACGAGATCGGCCGCGCACTGTCGGCCCGCACCGTCTGCGGCAAGGACATGGTGCTGTACCGTCGCTCCGATGGCCGCGTCGCCGCCCTCGAGGACGCCTGCTGGCACCGGCTGCTGCCGCTCTCGCTCGGCCGCCTCGACGGCGACCAGGTGGTGTGCGGCTATCACGGCCTCGTCTTCGACGGCGACGGCCGCTGCACCTTCATGCCGGCCCAGAAGACCATCAACCCCTCGGCCTGCGTGCACGCCTATCCGGTCGCCGAGCGGCACCGGCTGGTGTGGGTGTGGCCGGGCGACCCGGCGCTCGCCGATCCGGCGACGATTCCCGACTTCCACTGGAACGACGGCACCGACTGGGTCGGCGAAGGCGGCACCTTCTACTCGCTGAAATGCGACTACCGGCTGGTCATCGACAACCTGATGGACCTGACCCACGAGACCTATGTGCACGCCGGCAGCATCGGCCACGACGCCATCCTGGAGAGCCCGTTCGACGTCACCCATTCGGACCGCCGCGCCACCGTGACGCGCTGGATGATCGACATCGAGGCGCCGCCCTTCTGGGCCAGGCTGCTCGGCAAGCAAGGCAACGTCGATCGCTGGCAGATCATCCACTTCCAGGCGCCCTCGGTGATCGCCGGCGACGTCGGCGTGGCGCCGACCGGGACGGGGGCGCGCGAGGGCGACCGCTCGCAGGGCGTCAACGGCTGCTTCCTCGCCGCGATCACGCCGGAGACCGAGACGAGCTGCCACTACCACTGGAACTTCGTGCGCAACTTCCGCCGCGACGACGAGGAACTGACGCGCGCGATCCAGAAGGGCCACGTCAACGACGGCAAGGGCGTCTACGACCAGGATCACGTCGTGCTGGAGGCGCAGCAGAAGGCGATCGACCGCAATCCGCGCATGCCGTTCTACAATCTCAACATCGACGCCGGCGCGCTGTGGGCCCGCCAGCTGATCGACCGCATGCTCGACGCCGAGCAGGCCGGCCCGCGGGCGGTCCCGAGCCAGGCGGCGGAGTGATGTGATGCTCGCGCGAACCGACCAGCAGACCGGCGTGCTCCGCGCCACCCGCGATCTCACGTCCGACATTCGCCTGTTCGAGATCGAGCCGGCGGTCTTCGCGCCGCCGCCGCCCGGCAGCCATCTCGACGTGACGGTGCGGATCGACGAGCGCCCGGACACCCGCTCCTACTCGATCGTCGGCGCGTGTGCGGACGGCCTCTACCGGATCGCCGTGAAGCGGCTGCCGCAGTCGCGCGGCGGCTCGGCCTGGATGTGGTCGCTCGCGCCCGGCGCGCGGCTCTCCTTCACCGGGCCGCACGACACCTTCCCGCTCGGCGCCGGGCGGCCCGACTATCTGCTCGTCGCCGGCGGCATCGGCATCACGCCGATCTACACGATGGCGACCGCGCTGGCCCGCGCCGGCGCGCGCCTGCGGCTCGTCTATGCGGCGCGCCGCGCCGCCGACCTCGCCCTCGTCGACGAGCTGCGCGAGGCGCTCGGCGAACGCCTGACCGTGATCACCAGCGAGACCGGCGGCCGGGTCGACCTCGCCGCCGCGATCGCCGGGCTCGCGCCCGACGGCGAGCTCTATGTCTGTGGCCCGATCGGCATGCTGGAGGCGGCCAAGCACGCCTGGCAGGCGAGCGGCCGGCGGCCCGAGAATCTGCGCTTCGAGACCTTCGGCTGCAGCGGCCGCTTCCCGACCGTGCCGTTCACGGTGGCGATCCCGCGGCTCGGCAAGGAGATCGTCGTGCCGGCGAACCGCACGATGCTCGACGCGCTCGAGGCCGCCGGCGTCGCCATGATCTCCGACTGCCGCAAGGGCGAATGCGGCCTGTGCGCCTTGCCGATCCTCGCGGTCGACGGCACCGTCGACCACCGCGACGTGTTCTTCAGCGACCAGGAGAAGGCGGCGAACGCCAAGCTGTGCACCTGCGTCTCCCGCGTCGCCGGCGGCCGCATCACGATCGACACGGCCGACCGGCCGGAGTGAGGGCGACCGGCGTTCTTCGCCGGCAAGAGCGGGGCGATCCGGGGCCTTTCCGTCAGCGTCGATCGTCCCGATGTCCGCTCGTCCCCGCGAAGGCGGGACCCAGGGGCGACCCGAGGTGTGGCCCTGGATGCCCGCCTGCGCGGGCATGAGCGGAGGATGGGGCAGCGTCCGCGCAACCGCTACGCCGGCACCTGGGTCTTGTACCAGTCGAGAATCTCCGCCCCCGTCCACATCGCCACGTTGCCGTGGCCGAGGATGTAGTCGTAGAGCGCCTCGAGATACTTGATCCGGTGCGGCACGCCGGTGAGGTAAGGGTGGATGGCGATCGCCATCACGCGCGGCGTCGTCGCGCCCTCCTGATAGAGCCGGTCGAACTGATCACGTCCGCGGCGGAAGATCTCGTCGGAGGGCTGCTGCTGCACGGCGCTGATGACGACGTCGTTGACCTCGACCGTGTAGGGCACCGACACCACCCGGCCGGCCCGCGTCGCGATCGGCACCGGCTGATCGTCCAGCACCCAGTCGGCGACGTACTCGATCCCCTCCTCGGCCAGGATGTCGATCGTCTCGTCGGTCTCGGTGAGGCCGGGGCTCTCCCAGCCGCGCGGCGGCTTGCCGGTGAACGCCTTGATCGCCTCGACGGTCTTGCGGATGGCGGCGCGCTGGTCGTCGAGCTTGTGCATGGGGCGCTGCACGAAGCCGTGGCCCATGAAGTCCCAGCCGGCGTCGCGCGCCGCCGCGCAGACCTCCGGATAGGTCTCGCAGGCGATGCCGTTCACGGCGAAGGTCGCCTTCAGGCCGCGCGCGTTCAGGGCGTCGAGGAAGCGCCAGAAGCCGACCCGGTTGCCGTACTCGTGCCAGGCCCAGTTGGGCACGTCGGGCAGCAGCGGCTGCCCCATCGGCGGCGGCAGCACGGCGCGCGGCATCGCTCCTTCGGTGAGCCAGTTCTCGACATTGACGATCGTCCACACGGCGACCCGGGCGCCGTCGGGAAGCTTCAACGCGGGCCGCCGATGGATCGGCTGATACGGGATGCGGCCGCGCAGGCTGTGGCCGAGGGTCTCGCTCATGGCGCGTCTCTCCGTGTTTCTTTTCTTGCAGGCAGCGAAGCGGGAGGGCGCAGCCTAGCAGGCCGCGACGCCGGCGAGGCCGCACGCCGCCGCATCGAAGCGATGCGGGAACGGCGGGGCACCCCACATGGTCATTCCAGGGCGCCGCGCAGCGGCGAACCCGGAATCCACCTCCGGATTCGGAGCCAGTCGCTGGATCCCGGGCTCGCGGACCTGCGGTCCACGCCCCGGGATGACTGGACCATCCCAGGATCACCCGGCCGGCAACAGAAGCTCGGCGCGCAGGCCGCCGATCGGGGCGGCCGAGAGGGTGAGCTTGCCGCCGTAGAGGCCGGCCAGCTCGGTGACGATCGACAGGCCGAGGCCGGAGCCCGGCTTGGACTCGTCGAGCCGCTTGCCGCGCCGCGCGACCTGCTCGCGCTCGGCCTCCGAGAGGCCCGGTCCGTCGTCGTCGACGACGATGCGCAGGCCGGCGCCGGCGCGCCGGTCGGGCGCGGGCGCCGGGATCGCCTCGATGGCGACGCGGCCCTGCGCCCACTTGCAGGCATTGTCGACCAGGTTGCCGACCATCTCCTCGAGGTCCTGCCGCTCGCCGACGAAACGCAGCGTCTCCGGCACGTCGGCGTCGATGACGAGGCCGCGGTCGTGATGCAGCTTCTCCATGGTGCGGGCGAGCGCCGTGACCACCGGCTTCACCTCGGTCACGGTGCCGACCACGGTGAGGCGGGCCGACAGGCGCGCCCGCTCGAGATGGCGGGCCACCTGGTCGCGCATGATCGCCGCCTGCTCGCGCACCTTGCGGGCGAGCGGGTCGTCGTCGCCGCGCGTCGCCGCCTCGTTGACGACAACCGACAGCGGCGTCTTCAGCGCATGGGCGAGATTGCCGACATGGGTGCGGGCGCGCTCCACGATCTCCCGGTTGGCTTCGATCAGCGCGTTGGTCTCGCGCGCGAGCGGCGCGATCTCGTCCGGGAACTCGCCCTCCAGCCGCTCGCTGCGGCCGGCCCGGATGGCGGCGAGGCTCTCCGAGATGCGCTTGAGCGGGGCGAGGCCGAACCGTACCTGGAACATCGTGATCAGCAGGAGCACGGCGGCCAGCATCACGAACGTGATGGCGAGCGCGTTGTCGAAGGAGCGGGTCTCCTCGTCGATCTCCTGCGGGTCGCCGGCGACCGAGACCAGGAAGCGCCCCTCGTCGCCGAGATCGACGGTGCGCTCGACCAGCCGCAGCCGCTGGTCCTCGGGCCCCGGCACATAGGAGCGCCGGCTGCCGTCGGCGCCCGGCTGGACGCCCTGCTCGGCCAGATGCGGCAGCGTCTGGTCCCACAGCGAGCGCGACGAGCGGGTCTCGGGCTTTTGCGCGCCGAGCCGGGTGATCTGCCAGTACCAGCCCGACAGCGGCAGCTCGAACAGCGGCTCGCCGAGCGACAGCGGCCCGCGTTCGGCCCCCTCCTCGGGCGCCGCCACCTCGGCCACCAGAGTGCGCAGATAGACGCCGAGCCGGCGATCGAACGAGCGCTCCACGGCCTGCCGATACAGCGACGACAGGCTGATGCCGGTCGCGAGCAGGATGATCACGGTCCACGCCGTGGCCGACAGGAAGAGGCGCAGCGCGAGCGAGTTGGCGCGCATCTAGTTCGGATCCCCGTACCCCGGCGTCGTCATGCCCGGCCTTGTGCCGGGCATCCACGGCGCGACCGCAGGTCGCGTGACGACGTGGATGGCCGCGACGAGCCCGGCCATGACGGGCTGACCGTCATGCCCCGCTTGATGACAGATGTCACGACCGGCTCTCCTCGGGCGGCGTGAGCAGATAGCCCAGCCCGCGCACCGTCTGGATCACGTCGACGCCGAGCTTCTTGCGGATGCGCCCGACGAACACCTCGATGGTGTTGGAGTCGCGGTCGAAGTCCTGATCGTAGAGGTGCTCGACCAGCTCGGTGCGCGACACCACCCGGCCCGAGTGGTGCATCAGATAGGAGAGCAGCCGGTACTCGTGCGAGGTGAGTTTTACAGGCGCGCCGTCGACCGTCACCCGACCGGTGCGCGAGTCGAGCCGCACCGGCCCGCACAGGAACTCGGACTTCGCGTGGCCGACCGAGCGGCGCAGCAGCGCCCGGATGCGGGCCAGCACCTCCTCGAGATGGAACGGCTTCGCCACGTAGTCGTCGGCGCCGGCGTCGAAGGCCTGCACCTTGTCGCTCCAGCGGTCGCGCGCGGTGAGCATCAGCACCGGCATGACGCGGCCGGCGCGGCGCCAGCTCTCCAGCACCGAGAGCCCGTCCATCTTGGGCAGGCCGATGTCGAGGATGACGGCGTCGTAGGGCTCGGTCTCGCCGAGGTAATGCCCCTCCTCGCCGTCGGCGGCGCGGTCCACCACGTAGCCGGCGTCGGTCAGGGCGGTGGCGAGCTGGCGATTGAGGTCGGGATCGTCCTCGACGACCAGGAGCCGCATGGTCTCGGTCCTCTGGATGCCGGTGCCGGCGGGAGCGGGCCGGACGGCGGCGGCAGCGTGTTGCTCGATTTGGTGGAAGGACGGGGCTCGGGGGTTCGGAACATCGTCGGTGCGCACCGGCGCGATCGACGGCAGCGGCAGCCGGCGCGGTCACGGTCCGGAGATCAGCGCTCCCGTCCCGGCATCGACGGTGGCGCGGACCACCTTGCCGCCCCGCGGCAGCACCGTGAGCATGTAGACGAGACGGCCGTTCTGCTCGCACAGGCGGGCGCGCAGCAGCTCGCCGTGGCGCGCCTTGACGGCGCTCGCTGCCTTGGCGAGCGGCACCACCTGCTTGGCGGCCGTGCGGGCGCGCTGCTCCGCCCGGGTGAGGCAGCGCGGGCCGGCGGGCGCGGTGGCGGCTCCGGCCGGTGCCGTCGTGGCGGTCGCGCCGGTGACGCCGCCGTTGCCGTTGCCCCCGGCGGCGCCCTCGGTCCGGGTCGGCACCACGAGCCCGTGCGGCCGCGCCGCCGGCCTGGTCTCGGCGGCGGCCGGCTCGGGCCCGCGTGGCTCGGACGCACCCGACACGGGGGCACCCGACACGGGGGCACGCGGGTCGAGGGTACGCGGGTCGGGATCGGCGGCGATGCAGGGCCAGGCCCACGCGACCAGGCCGGCGGACAGGACCGCCGTGACGACCGCAACCGTCGGTGCTCGCGTCCTCATGCCTCGCCTCGCCGAATTCGGGCCGCCGCTCCCCGCGTCGCGCCGGACCGCGCCGCGACTCCGGAGCCTCGTAGTGTAGCCCCCCGGCCGGGGCGACGACAGGGCCGACCGGCGGCAGCCGGTCGGGACACGTCAGCGTCATCTAGGAAGGGCGCGACGGTTCTCAATGCCCGACGACCAAGGCCCGGCCATGTCGCGCGATCGGCCGCTCAGCGCCGCCCCTTGACGGTGCGGACCACCGTCTCGACGAGGCTCGGCGCCGGCTGGCCGGTCGTGGCCGCCTCCTTCTCGCGGGTTCGGCCGTTGACGTAGACGCCGAGCACGGCGAAGCGGGCGCCCCAGTAGAGGCCGAGGAGCCCGGTCGCATGCGTCGCCGCGTTCAGCGGCCCGGCGTCGCCGCGCCCGAGCGACCAGATCAGCACGCCGAAGAACGCCGCGCACTCGATCGTCAGCTCGAACGCATAGGCGGGCCGCCACCAGCGCTGCAGCGGATCGCCGGCGGTCGCCTCGGCCCGCATGGTCGCGGTGGTCTCGGCGAGCGCCCGCGCCTGCAACTCGGCCTCGACCCTGGCGATCTCGGCGAGCGCCGGCCATCGGGCCATGGCCTCGCTTTCGGCGGCGGAGAGCTTCGCCTGCATGTCGGGCGCCGGCGTCGTGGCGATCGCCCGGCCGACCGCCTCCGGGGTCGGCGCGGTGCCGAGCGCCTCGGCGACGACGGTGCCGAGGGCGCCGCCGACGAGGCCGCCGAGCGGACCGCCCAGCGCGGTGCCGATGATCGGGGCACCCGCCTGCGCGAGGCGGCCGCCGAGAGAGGCCCAGTCCATCAGATCACCTCCGCGTTCCGGTCGCCCGCGGCCCGGACCGCGGCCAGCATCGTATCGAGCGACGTCTCGAGCCGGCCGGCGAGCGCCGCCG
>NZ_JBEOMB010000124.1:0-5442 GCF_046000175.1 Rhodoplanes sp. SY1 | reverse complement strand
CGTGACCGGCCTGACCGGCGGCAGGTCGACGTGGTCGTAGGCGAAGACGCGCGGCTGGTCGGCCGGCGAGAGCGCAGCACCGCAGACGCAGGCAGGGGCGTAGATCTCACGCGTCGCGTCCGGGGTGGGGCACAGCGCGCGTGCCACGCCCGGCCGGCCTTTGCGGCCCTTGCTCCCTCGCGACGCGTCGGGAGCATTGGCCTTTCGGCCCGTCGATGGCGGCAGCGAGGAGTTCGTCGGCGTCTTGGGCGGCCGCCCGGCACGCGCCTCGAGCTCGGCAATCCGCGCGAGCAAATTCTTGTTCTGCGCAAGCAGTTCGGCGTTCTGCGCCAGCAACTGCAGCACCAGTTGCTTCAAGCCATCCCGGTCGAGCGAATCGAGTGTCTCCGGCGCCATGGATGCTGAGCTGCCGTCGTTGACGGCGGGGAAACGATAATTAATCAACAGGCCCCTACTCTACCGCACCAGATATTCGTTCGACCAAGCTCGGACCGGATCGGTTTTTCTTTAGGTAAACTCTAGCTGGCACACCGACAGCGGCAGCGTCAGCCGGTACATTTCTAAGAACAACCGCGTTTGCCCCTATCTCAGCACGATCACCGATACTTACCGGACCTAATATTTTCGCGCCGGCATAAATGCTAACACCATCTCCGATGATCGCCGCACGGGGATCGTTGCCGCGTATCCGGCCAATAGTCACGCCTTGATAGATGTCGACATCAACGCCGATGATCGTATTATTGGCAATTACGATCCCAATCGGATGAGGCAGATATAGACCAGGGCCTATTTTCGCGGTGGCGCTGATCTGTGCGCCACTCCACACAGTGGTCGCGAGAGCAATAATCCGTTGAAACCACGGCCCAATTACCGCCCAGCGCTGAACGCGGGAGTAAATGCGGTAGGAGAGGCATACCTGAAAGCCTAGGCTGAGCAGCAGACTCGACAGGAAGATTTGCGCTCCGCTTCGCCCGCCACCATAGCGGGCAAGATCGCCCCGGACCTCTCTGAACAATTCGTTCATTCAATTCCTCTACTTTTGGTGTCCAAGCGCACGCAACACCAGCGCGCGAGTTCCGGCCAGATCAAGGGCGATCGCAACAAGGGCATAAACTGCGACGCCGACCGTTGCTCCGCCGAAGAGGCCGACGAAACCAGGCCAAGCACGAAATGGCCAGACAGCCGCCACCATTACTGCCGTACCTGCCAGGGCACGAGCAAACTCTAAGAATGGCAGCGGCAACACAAACTCCCTTCGCCCACGCAAACCTACCACAAGACCGTAGACAGACCAAATCGAAATCATTGTTCCAATGGCGCCAATCATTCCGAAGAGCGTTACCCCTATATGGAATATCACCAACCCAACCACAGTGATCGCCAGCATCGGCTTAATCATTCGGTGTGAGGTTTTTGCTAAATAGAAAGAATGCGCAAGGTAAAATGAAACTGCGCCTTTTGGCAGCGCAATCAAAACAAACCACGGCAGGATTGAAAGCACTGGCGCTCGAAAAGCCTCGCCGACCAATACCTGCGTCAACTGCGGCGCGAGCAAGACCATTCCCACGCTGGCGGGAATAGTAAGACCGAAAAGTATGGCAGCGTTGCGGGAAAGACTCCGTCGCGCCGCCTCATCGCCTTCACTTTCAAGCGCTTTTACCACCATCGGCAGCGAAGCGGTATTCAGCGTTAGCATCAAGAATACGATAAGTTTTTGAACTATATCATTTGCAATAGTATAAACACTGAGCGCCTCGGAGCCAAGAATAGTGATCAGCGAGGTGCGTGTGCCCAAGTTTATTATCATTTCGAGCACCTGCATCGCGGCCATCGGCAGGCCAATGACGAGGAGCGCCTTCATTAGCGCGAAATCCGGTGTCAGGAGTGAGCCAACAGAAAAGTGGCAAAGGCGTCGCAGAAGCAGCAGAATTGATAGTCCGTAGCCCACCAACTGACCAAGTAGCACACCCTCCACCCCAAGGCCGAAAGCGACCAGCGTCCAACCAGCAAAAAGGCTTCCGAAGGATTTGACAAGGGAAAGGCTGAGGAAATCCGCCTCGCGCCGACGGTTGTTCGCGTCGACGAGCTGAAGATTGAAAATGCCCTCACCCACCATTACTGCGCCGACAACAAACCAGAGTGAGCCAATGGCCCACGCACGTGGCAGGAGTTCCTCTCCAAAACGAAGCGCACAAACAATCGCAAGGCATAGAAAAGCAGAAATAATGCTTAATATAATAACGTTTTTAACATAGCGTGGTCCATATTCAGTGGAGAAATAGCGCGTGTAACCAAAGCGGAGCCACGTGAAGAGCATCGCGTCAGCAAGGAGCACCAGCGTTATCACTAGTGAGTAAGTTCCGTACTCCTGCGGCGTAAGAATTCGGGTAAACACAACCAAAGCCGCGAGATTCAGCATCGCCTTGATCAGCATCGAGATCGACATCAACGCGCCGCGCTTCATCGGCAGGCCTCACCGTTGCCGTTCAGCGCTTCAGCCAGCGAGTGTGGTTATGCCAGCCGGACACAAGGTAAAGCTGCATTATTCCATAATTGCATTTATCGTCGCTATTCACTAGCGGCAGCATGCGATCGAGAAAGCGCGCTATGGCGCAGCGATCCCATAGTGTGCATTCATAAATTTCTTCCTCAACATGGGCCCAATTTTGAGCGAGGAAATTGCGGCGGGAGAAGTTAAAGATCCTCTTACCAACTCTCTCGGCGTTGTAACCGAGTTCGTCGTACAGCATGCGGCGAAGTGGCAATTTGTTACGGCCCGTCGATACATCAAAACGTTCAGACTCCGGCAATGAAAGACAATAATTAATAAGACTATTGTCTTGATATGGTAACATCAAATGTAGATTGAAAGCGGCAGCAATTGTTTCTCGCGCCCTAATCGTATGCGCGTTATCATAATAAACGGAGCGGAAATGGTGGAAGAACTCGTAATAGCTTTTTGCCAAAGAAGCGGTTCGACCAAGGCTGTTCCAGTAAGGCAGTGTCCTGAGTGAACCCTGGAAAAAGCCACTCGTCTCCTCAAAGCGTAGCGCGAAACGATCGAGCACGACTTGGTCGGCGCGCGAGCGGAAGAGTTTCGCGAGCCGGTGGTGGTAAGAAAATACCCGGTTCAACGGCGCCAGTCCGTCGAACCGACCGAACGATAGGAGATCGGCTAACCATTTCCGTTTTGGTGGAATAATACCCATGTAGGCATCGTTACCAGTACCATCAATGAGCGCGGCTCCGGGGGGGAGCCCCACCGTTCGAATCGAATGTACGTAGCCGGGCGTTATCGGATCCATTGACGGTGAGGGAGACGCTTCGAAAAACGCTTGCATAGAAGTGCGAACTTCGGCACGATCCTTGCATTCATATACGATCCGATGGCGTAGGCCGAAACGGGCAGCGGTCGCAGCCGCAAACTCTCCCTCTCCGTGCGCTCCTTCTTGATAAGTGACGCATTCTACCCTGCGGTTGTAACCAGCCGCGTCTAGCGCCAGGGCGAGGGCGGTCGAGTCCTTTCCGGATGAAAGCATCAACAGGCCCCGGCCATCGACGAAGCGCCCTACGACGGCGGCAACCAATAAATCGCGTAGACGCTTCGGGTTGGCGCTCTCAATCACATCGGGTGCCGGCGGCAGGCGAAGCGGAATTGGCCTACGAACGACGACGCGGAGGCTCCCGTCGGTGTCGATCTCAGCCTCATCACCCTGCCCGAGCGCCGTCATACCCTCGTAGAGCGCGAGAGGGTACGGAATAACTGAATGATGCAGCAAATGAGACAAAGCAAGTGGACTCAGGGCGGGATGGACTCCGCGCTCTGCGAGCGCAGCGAGCAACTTCGCCAAATCGTCACTCGCGATTATCGTACCGTTGTGGCTCACACAATACACGTTGGACGTATTCCACGGACAAACAACACTATCGCCCGGCTTATAGAGTTGAACCATTAAAAATGTACTCCAGCATTTAATTCAAAGGCGCCCTTATCTATCCGGAAGATAGAGGGCATCTCGAATGTTTGGCTAGGGTCGGGACTCAATCGAACCACCAGGCGACGGTGGCGGCGAGGATTGCGCCAGTGAGGGTAACTGCTCACCCCCTTCGGGGGTTTTATCAGGCGGGAGCGGCGACTGACGCGGTGGCGAGCGGTGGCGAGGGCTGCGCGGAGGCTTGCGAGCGGGCTTTGGCCGTGGATGCGGCCGGTTGCGACGACGGAGCAGATGTCGGCGTAGACTTTGGCGCCCCAGGCGGAGCGGAACCCGTTGGTCACCTTCCGGAAGATCACCGAGGGTCGCAGCGCTCTTTCGCTGACGTTGTTGGTCGGCTCGATGTCGCGGCGCGTGAGGAACACGAGCAGCTTGTCGCGGCCGTCGACCACCATGCTGGCTCTGAGATGATTGGCGTCGATCTGGGTGGGTTCGAGGGCGAGCAGTCTGTCGCGCTCGCGGGCCAGGTTGAAATGGACCCCGAGCCGAGGACCACTGGCGTGGCGTTCTTAGTTGGAAGCTCGTCCGCTCCGATCCTCTGATATCATGCTGCCGGTCGATCTGTCTGCGGCTTTTGTGGCTGAAGGCCCCCGAGGTGAGCTGACACCCTTGGTCCGTGTTGAAAATATCCGGCTTGCCGAACCGCGACATCGCCTCTTCGAGCGCGGCCAGGCAGAACGAGGGATCCAGCGTATTCGACAGCCGCCACGTCAGCACGGCCCGGCTCGCTCGATCGACAGGTCATGCAGCAGATACGGGAACACCTTGTGGCTCGGTGCCGGCTTCGAGGTATTCGGCTTCGGCCCCAGCGCGGCGATCCCCATCAGCCGCATCAGGCGCTGCACGCGCTTGCGGTTGATCGGCCATCCCTCGGCCCGAAGCGTCGCCGTCAGCCGGCGCGAGCCCGTAGAACGGCCACGCCTTGAACAGCTCGTCGATCCGCCGCGTCAGGGCGAGATCGTTGTCGTTGGCCGGCCGCTCGGGCCGATAGACGCTCGACCGCGCCACCCCGAGCAGGGCGCATTGCCCCGGATCGACAGCGTCGCGTCGCCGCAAATCGAGCATCTCTCGCCGGTCCGCCGCGCTCATCTGCCGGACCTCCTGACTAAAAAATCCCGCTCCACCGTCAACTGGCCGATCTTCGCGTAGAGGTCGTCGACCGTCTTCTGCGCGACCTTCTCGGCGTCCACACCCACGCTCGGGTCGAACGCCCGTGCCGCGTTGTCGAGAAGCTGCTTCTTCCAGGCGTAAATCTGGTTGGGGTGAACTTCGTAGCGCTGGGCCAGGTCGGCCACCGTCGCCTGTTCCGGGGTCCACTTCAATGAGCGAGGCAATACTGATGCGTATCTGCGTGACGGCACTGCGCGGCGAGGCGGTCGGAGAGCCACACCTTCGGCCGCGCTTCGCCCAGGAACTCGGCCGGCACTGCCTTGCCTCGCGTCGGCGC
>NZ_JBEOMB010000123.1:0-9457 GCF_046000175.1 Rhodoplanes sp. SY1 | reverse complement strand
CCGCGGCCGGCGACGATCCGGCGGCGCCGAGCAGGTGCTGCAGGGCCAGCCGGTGACGCCCGGGGCCGCCGTCGGCGGCGAGGCTTCGCGCCGCGTCGGCGAGCTCGGCGTAAGCGGCCGCCTCGGCCGGCGAGGCGTCGACCCGGATCGTCGTAGCGTGCCGCCGCGGCAGCTTCAGCGCGACGACGGCGCGGGTGTTGCGGATCATCGCGCCGCGCATCAGCTCGCGCAGCTTTTCTGCATTGGCCGGCTGGCGTGGCTTGCCGGGGGTCATGTAGGCGGTGCGGAACTCCTTCGGCGTCTTGAAGATGCCGGGCTTGAGGAGGGTCAGCAGATTGTACAGCTCGACGAGGTCGTTCTGCACCGGGGTCGCCGACAGGAGCAGCAGGAACCGCTTGCTCAGGGCGTCGACGAGCGTCCAGCTCCGGCTGGTGCGGTCACGCAGATGATGCGCCTCGTCGACCACCACGACGTCGAAATGCTCGGCGAGCAGGCGGTCGGCGTGCTCCTGCCGGCGCGCCGCCGCGATCGAGGCGATCACGCGCTTCTGCCGCCAGAACGCCGCCGGATCCTCGCGCAGCAGCGGATCGTAGGTGGTGGAGCAGGCGAGGCCGAACTTGGTCTCCAGCTCCTCGCGCCATTGCCCGACCAGCGAGGCGGGGGTGAGCACCAGCATCCGCTCGGCCATGCCGCGCAGGGCATACTCCTTCAAGACCATGCCGGCCTCGATGGTCTTGCCGAGCCCGACCTCGTCGGCGAGCAGCACCCGGCCGCGGAATTGCTTGAGCACCTTGCGGACCGTCTCGGTCTGGTGCCACAGCGGCTCGACCCCGGCGAGATGCGGCAGGCAGAGGAGCTCGTCGAACCCTTGCGCGAGGCCGAGATGGGCGAGCCGCTCGCGTAAGAGGGACCAGCGGCCGTCGGCCTCAGGGGCGCGCGCCAGGGCCGCAGTGAGCGGCGCCGGATCGAACGCGACCGTGAACGGGATGTCGATCTCGATCGTCGGCAAGGGCGGCACGACGATGGGCTCGAACCCAGGCGCGGACCGCGCCGCGGCGGCGCGCGGCGCACGCGCCGGGGCGGGCGGCGCGACCGACGAGGGCTCGGCAGCGGGGGCCGCCTTCGGTGCGGGCTTGGCGGCGGGTGCCGGCTTTCCGCGCGGCGCCGGGCCACGGGTCGGCGATGCCGCCCGGCGGCGGCCGGGCCGGCGCGCCTCGCGGCCCATCACGGCGTCGAGCATGTCGACCAGCCAGCGGAAGCGCTCACGCCCACCCGGGAAGACCCGGATCGCCTCGGGCCATTCGGTCAGGCGGTGGCGCTCCAGGAGGTCGCGCGCCGCCACCCGCTTGCCCGACTGGAACAGCGCGAAGGCGTGCAGCAGGTGATCGGTGCCGTCGGTCAGGTAGCGCTTGGACGCTCGCTTGAGGAACGCGAGCGCGCGTTGCGGACGCTGGTCGAGCACGGCCGCGGCGGCGGCGAGTCGCAGGATGCGCGGGTCGGCCGGACAGGCCTCGATCGCCGCCTCGGCGACGTCGAGGAACCCGCAGGTGCGGTCCGGGTCGTCGAAGGTCGCGTACAGCTGAACGATCCACCCGTCCGCCTCGTGCGCCGAGCCGGTCGGGAACAGGTCGCCTTGCGGTGCGGAGCTCACCATGACCACGTCGCGGCTGTCGGCGGCGTGCAGCCGCAACGGAGAATCACTGCAAAAAGGGTAGCCCTGCGCATGGTCGGATCAAGGCCGGGCCGCTCGGCCCGGTCGATCGGTCGCGGTTTTCCTGTCGAAAACCATCGATCCGAGCATTCGGGCGGACGCCAGCCGACGGCCGCTCGGCATGTCGTGATCGGCACGGGCAGGACCATTCGGTGTGATGATCGTCGCCCGCCCTCGCCACCGACGGCCTCAACGAATCACGTCGACGACAGCACGCATCCCGACGACCGGCATCTCACGAATCGTGCTGTCTTCAACCAGCGCCGAACGCCAATTCGGCGAACGGACGGTGACGTATGATGCAAGTCGACTGCCAAGGATTCGACGGATTGGCTGCAGTAGACCAGCGGCAAAACCGGTTCGAGCGTATCCAATCTCGCCGCGTTCCATGACAACGTTCCATCGAAGACCTTCGCATGAACGACGAGGAGCAGTTCCTCAACCGTTTGATTGCAAGATTAAAGGGCCGGCACTGCGCGGCCCGAAACGGTCGGTCGGTCAATGACGTGGACCAGCACTGCCACGATCTACATGTGCCACGTGACAAGGATTATTTAATAATTCCAACCCTTGCGACGGCACTGCCGCGAATCGAGGCACTTGACCTGTAGGGAGAGTTGCTGCCGCGGCGGGATGTTCGGAGCCGAGACGCATGGCGCCATTGCGACGACCACCCGCCGGGTTGGCTGGTGGGTCCTGACCGCTCGGGCGAGCCGAGCCGGACCGGGCAGACAGCCGTCAAGGCTCGCGCTGCGCGCGCCCGGCGTTGCCGGCTCGAGGCCTTGACCGCCGCCCGCCGGCCCGGCGTTTGGCAGCCGAGCGATCAGGGCCTTCCGCGAGCGAGAACGCTCCCGTCGCGAGCAGGGAGCGGGGTGGCGCAGCGCAGAGTTTGTGGATTCTCGCGGCGGGCGTCCCATGCCAGACTTCCGTCATGACGCGCCCCCGCAAATCCAAGGCCCGAGACACCCCCGTCCCCGGTGAGGTGCCGGACGATCTTTACGACTATGCCCGCCCGCCGGCTCGACGCCCCGGCCGACCCGCGACGAGCGATCCGAGTGCCTGGACCGTGACCGACGACTGGCCCGACGAGGTGCCCGTCACCGAAGCCGAGATCGAGGTGTTCGAAGCCTGGTTCGGCGACCTGTTCGACGAGCTGTTCTCGACCCGTCATTGACCGCTGGAGACGATCGCATGAGCACCCCGGTTCGCGTCGCCCTCTACCTGCGAGTCTCGACCGGGCGGCAGGCCGACAGCGACCTGTCCATCCCGGACCAGCGCCGGCAGGCGAAGCGCCATTGCGAGGGGCGCGGCTGGGAGATCGTCGCCGACTACGTCGAGCCCGGCATGTCGGCGACCGACGACCGGCGGCCCGAGTTCCAGCGGATGATCGATGCCGCCACCGCCAAGCCGCCGGCGTTCGACGCCATCGTGGTCCACAGCTTCAGCCGGTTCTTCCGCGACCAGTTCCAGCTCGAGTTCTACGTCCGCCGCCTCGCGAAGAACGGGGTGCGGCTGATCTCCGTCACCCAGGAGCTCGGCGACGACCCGATGAGCAACATGATCCGGCAGATCATGGCGCTGTTCGACGAGTATCAGTCCAAGGAGAACGCCAAGCACACCTTGCGGGCGATGACGGAGAACGCACGCCAGGGGTTCTGGAACGGGGCGCGACCGCCGATCGGCTACCGCATCGTCGAGGCCGGCGAGCAGCACGGCAACCGGACCAAGAAGATGCTGGAGATCGACCCCATCCGGGCCGAGACCGTGCGGCTGATCTTCCGCCTCGCCCGCGAGGGTGACGGCAACTCCGGGCCGATGGGGGTGAAATCGATCACCAACCACCTGAACGCCGCCGGAATCCTGACCCGCGACGGCGGGCGCT
Source organism: Rhodoplanes sp. SY1 (assembly GCF_046000175.1). Taxonomy (NCBI): domain Bacteria; kingdom Pseudomonadati; phylum Pseudomonadota; class Alphaproteobacteria; order Hyphomicrobiales; family Nitrobacteraceae; genus Rhodoplanes; species Rhodoplanes sp. SY1. Next base: position 5,864 of record NZ_JBEOMB010000123.1, on the reverse strand, counting down.
GGGGCATCGCGGCGGTCCACCAGGTGCTGACCCGCACGACCTATGTCGGCCGCCACCGGTTCAACACCAAGTTCTGGAAGACGCGCGAGCGCAAGCCCGAGACCGACGTCGTGGAGATGGCGGTGCCGCCGATCATCGACCCGGCAGACTTCGAGGCCGTCCAGACCCTGCTCAAGACCCGCAGCCCGGCGCTGACGGCGCCGCGGATCGTCAGCGGTCCGACCCTGCTCACGGGCATCTGCTTCTGCGCCGCCTGCGGCGGGGCGATGACGCTGCGGACCGGGAAGAGCGGGCGCTATCGGTACTACACCTGCTCCACCAAGGCGCGGCAGGGCCAGACCGGCTGCAAGGGCCGCACCGTGCCGATGGAGAAGCTCGACACCCTCGTCGCCGACCACGTCGAACGACGGCTTCTGCAACCCGTCCGCCTCGAAGCGATCCTTGCGACGGTGCTCGACCGCCGGGAGGAGCGCGCGGAACGCCGGGCCGCCCACATCGCCGACCTGCGCAAGTGCGCCGCCGAGGCCGAGGCCAAGCTCGGGCGCCTTTATGACGCGATCGAGAGCGGCATCGCCGACCTGACCGACCCGCTTTTGAAGGACCGAATCACCGAACTCAAGGCCGTCCGCGACCAGGCCCGCCTCGACGCGGAGCGGGCCGAAGAAGCCGCTTCCCGCGCGGGGCCGGTCATCACCCCGCCGGCAGTCGCGACCTTCGCCAGGCAGGCCCGCAAGCACATGCGCACCGATGGCGGGGGCTACCGCCGCGACTACCTCCGCGCGTTCGCCCAGCGCGTCGAGGTCGATGCAAAGGAAGTTCGGATCATGGGCTCGAAATGCGAGCTGCTTCGCACGCTGGTCGCCGTCTCAGGCGGGAAAACGGCGGGTTTTGGCGTTCCCAGCTTTGTACCGAAGTGGCGCGCTCGGAGAGATTCGAACTCCCGACCCTCAGATTCGAAGTCTGATGCTCTATCCGGCTGAGCTACGAGCGCGTCGGCCCGGCGGGGCGTCGTCGAGCGACGGGCCGGGCAGGACGGTCTTATAGCCGATCGGAGCGAAAAATCGACTCCGCCTTCCGGGGGGGGGGAGATTCCCGGCGGAACACTCCCGCGGCGAGATCCGCGAGCGGAGCGCGGTCGCGCGGTCCGCGACCGCGCCGGCCTCCCGGGTCACGCGACGGCCGATTCACCGTGCCGGCCGGGGCCGCCGCCGGAGGCACCGGCGGTGCGGGCGCCACCGGCGGCGTCGCGGCCGTCCTCGCGCAGCATCGTCGCGGGGAGCGCCAGGTCGGTCATGTGGCCGGCCGGCGCGGTGGCCAGGAACGGGCCGGCGAGCGTCTCGACCCGGTTGCGGCCGTTCGCCTTGGCGCGGTAGAGGGCGCGGTCCGCCACCGCCATCAGGGCGGCGAGGCTGCCGCCGACGTCGCTGGTCGTCACCACGCCGACGCTGACCGTCGAGGTCGGCCGCACCGCCCCGAGATCGAGCCGGCACGCCTCGAACTCGATGCGGATGCGCTCGGCGACCGCGAAGGCCTCGGCGAGGCTGGCGCCCGGCAGCAGGCAGGCGAACTCCTCGCCGCCGGTCCGCCCGAGCACGTCGGTCGGCCGCAGCACCCGTTCGGCGGTGTCGCAGAAGGCGCACAGCACGCGGTCGCCGGCCTGGTGGCCGAACGTGTCGTTGACGTGCTTGAACTTGTCGATGTCGAGCATCAGCAGCGCCGCCTCGCCGCCGTCGGCGAGCAGCCGCCGCAGGACGCGCTCGCCGCGCTCGAAGAAGGCGCGGCGGTTGGCGACGCCGGTGAGCGGATCGACCAGCGCGGTGCGCTTGTGCTCGAGCACCAGGCGCTCCTTCGACATCGCCATCACCAGGAAGGCGAGCGAGAAGGAGAACAGCACGAGCCCGGCGGCGCCGAGCGGCACCAGGGTCGCCGTGAACGAGTTCTCGGGCGCCGGAAAGACGAGCTTCTCGGCGATCGGGATGCGGATCAGCACCCCGAAGGCCTGCAGGAGAAGGATGAAGATGGTCGGCCAGCGCGAGACCAGCTCGGGGTTCTTCGGCCGCAGATACTCGGACGCCGCGAGCAGCAGATAAGACGAGATCAGGATCGCCGACACGCGGATGCGCAACGGCATGTCGGTCCAGTAGAAGTCGAACTGGCACGCCACCATCCAGCCGACCGAGACGGCGAGCAGCACGGCCAACCGTGGCTGCCGTCCCTCGAAGACGCGGGCGCCCGTCCACATCATGCCGTAGCCGAACAGCTGGATCGGATTGCCGAGGGTGATCGAGATCTCGTTCGGGATCACGCCGCGCAGCACCACGAGGCCGGTGCCGACGACGACCAGCAGCAGGCCGCCGCCCCACCAGCCGAGCGTCGGCGAGGTGCGATCCTGCAGCCAGGCGAACAGCAGCATGAAGCCGCTGGTCGCCGCGGCGAACGCGGTCACGGCGAAGAGGGTGGGCTGATCAATGTGCATCGAGGATCCGGTCGCGGCGTCCATTTGGCACGGCGCGAGGGTTCGGTTCTAGCCGATTCCGATGAGAGTCCTGTTCCAGATTGCGTAAAACTTGGAGCGGCTTCCGCAAGGAATCGTCAACCATCTCGCCCCCTCCGGTCATGCCGTGCCGAGATCGGCCGGCGCGCGGCCGACGAGCGCCGGAGCCGCCGATCCGATGCCACGCTCCGGCGCGCTCCACTCCACCCGGTTGCGGCCGTTCGCCTTGGCCGCGTAGAGGGCGCGGTCGGCGCACTCCATCAGAGCCGCGAGGTCGTGCGCGCGCGCACCGGTCGCAGCGACCCCGATGCTGACCGAGACCGGATCGGCGGTGCCGATCGCCGGACCCTGGCGGGCGAACCAGTCGCGGATGCGCTCGGCGATCTGCACCGCGTCGGCCACGTTCGCGCCCGGCAGCAGGCAGGCGAACTCCTCGCCGCCGGTGCGGGCGAGCAGGTCGGTCGGGCGGAGCAGGGCGGCAGTGCCGTCGCAGAACAGCCGCAGCGCGGCGTCGCCGGCGGCGTGTCCCAGGCGGTCGTTGATGCGCTTGAACAGGTCGAGGTCGACCATCAGCAGGGCCGCCGGACGTCCGTCGGCGAGCATCCGGGCGAGCGTCCGCTCGCCGCGGTCGAAGAAGGCCCGCCTGTTGGCGACGCCGGTCAGCGGATCACGCAGGGCGTCGCGGCGGAGCTCGATCTCGACCCGGTCCTTCACCATCGCCATCACCAGGAACGGCATCGAATCGGCCGTCAGAAACAGGGCGATGGTCCACAGCGGGAACACGATCCCGACCTGGTCGACCGGCACCGGGAAGACGAAGCAGGCGGCGAAGGGGATGCGCACCGCATACAGGGCCGCCTGGACGGACAGCAGGCCGACGGCGAGGCCGCGCGACGCCGATCGGAGGTCGGGCACCCGGGCATAGACCCGAGCGGTCAGCGCCAGGATGACGACCGCCAGGACAGAGAACGTCTGAAGGCGGAGCTCCTGCGAGTCCCGGAAGGCCGGCAGCTGCCACAGCATCACCCAGGCGACGGCCCCGAAGATCGCCACCGCCAGCCGCGGCCGCGCCCCGGCGAACACGCGGGCGCCGCACCACATTCCACCGTAGGCGGCGAGCCAGAGACTGCCGCCGGCGACGATCGAGACCTCGTCCGGCACCACGCCCCGGCCGACGACCACCACGGCCGCCACGGCCAGCAGCAGGGTCGCTCCGCTCCACCAAGCGAGCGTCACCGCCGTCCGGTTCTGCCACCACGCGACGAGCAGCATCGGGCCGCTGACCGCGGTCGCCAGGATCGCGACGGTGTACAGGGTCGGTAGGTCGAAGCGCATGCTCGTCGTCTCGGCCCACGCGGCGCGACGCGGGTGGCGGGGACTCACGACCCTGCCGGTCTAGGCGGTTTCGATCAAAGGTAGCCCGGGAGGGTGAAGATCCGGTTTCGACCGTCCTGCGGTCGTGCGCCACGGACGTGCGCCACGGACTTGGCCGTGGCGCCGGTCGGCGGGGTTGGGCGCGGCTCGAATCCGCTGCTATGGGTCGGGATCGTTCGGCGAGCCATTCGAGGAGAGACAGCATGGACGTGAAGGCGGCGGTGGCGTTCGAGGCGGGAAAGCCTCTCGAGGTGACGACCGTGCAGCTCGAGGGCCCGCGCGACGGCGAGGTACTGGTCGAGATCATGGCGACCGGCATCTGCCACACCGACGAGTTCACGCTGTCGGGCGCCGACCCGGAGGGCTTGTTCCCGGCGATTCTGGGCCACGAGGGCGCCGGCATCGTCCGCGCGGTCGGCGCCGGGGTGACCTCGGTGAAGCCGGGCGACCACGTCATCCCGCTCTACACGCCGGAATGCCGGCAGTGCCCGTCCTGTCTCTCGCGGAAGACGAATCTCTGCACGTCGATCCGCGCCACCCAGGGGCAGGGGCTGATGCCGGACGGCACCTCGCGCTTCTCGCTCGAGGGCAAGCCGATCCACCACTACATGGGCTGCTCGACCTTCGCCAACTTCACCGTGCTGCCCGAGATCGCGGTGGCGAAGATCCGCGAGGACGCCCCCTTCGACAAGGTCTGCTACATCGGCTGCGGGGTGACGACCGGCGTCGGCGCCGTGATCAACACGGCCAAGGTGGAGCCGGGCGCGACCGCCGTGGTGTTCGGGCTCGGCGGCATCGGGCTCAACGTCATCCAGGGCCTGCGGCTGGTCGGCGCCGACATGATCATCGGGGTCGACATCAACAACGACAAGAAGGCCTGGGGCGAGCGCTTCGGGATGACGCACTTCGTCAACCCCAAGGAGATCGGCGGCGACCTCGTCCCGTATCTGGTGAACCTCACCAAGCGCGGAGCCGACCAGATCGGCGGCGCCGACTACACGTTCGACTGCACCGGCAACGTCACGGTGATGCGCCAGGCACTCGAATGCTGCCACCGCGGCTGGGGCGTCTCGGTGGTCATCGGGGTGGCGCCGGCCGGCGCCGAGATCCAGACGCGGCCGTTCCAGCTCGTCACCGGGCGGGTGTGGAAGGGCTCGGCCTTCGGCGGCGCCCGCGGCCGCACCGACGTGCCGCGCATCGTCGACTGGTACATGCAGGGCAAGATCGAGATCGACCCGATGATCACCCACACGCTGCCGCTCACCGACATCAACCGCGGTTTCGACCTCATGCACGCCGGCGAATCGATCCGCAGCGTCGTGGTGTATTGAGACGCCGCGCACCCTATGGCGCCGTGCCCCGGACAAGGCGCGTCGGGCCGCAGGCGCGACGCACCGCAGAGCCGGGGCCCAGGGGCCCCGGAGACGACAGTCCGGCCAAGCCCTCATGCGATCGCCCTGGGTCCCGGGTCACGGCGCGGTGCGCCGCGCCCGGGACACGAGGCTCGTTTCATAACGGGACCATTGGGGCCTGCGACGACCTCGCCATGGCCCGTCTGCCGCTTTTCCGGGCCGAACGGGTGGAAAAGCGCGGCGGGATCGTGTAGACGCGGCGCGCCGCCCCTATATGTCGCCGGTCGGCCCCCGCCCCGGAATCGCGAGGCGGGGCGAGCCTCGGCCGAATGTCCGGGATTTTTCAGCGTCGTTTCGAGCGGACCGTTCCATGCAGACCGTCGTCATCGTCATCCACCTGATGATCGTGCTCGCCCTGATCGGGCTCGTGCTCCTGCAGCGTTCGGAGGGCGGGGCGCTCGGCATCGGGGGTGGCGGCGGCTTCATGAGCAACCGCGGCTCCGGCAACGCGCTCACCCGGGCGACCGCGATCCTGGCGGCGGCGTTCTTCGTCACCAGCCTTCTGCTGTCGGTGCTGGCCGGCATGTCGCACCGGCCGACCACGGTGATTCCGGCGGCCGACGGCCCGGCCGCCCCGGCGCCCG
>NZ_JBEOMB010000122.1:0-42182 GCF_046000175.1 Rhodoplanes sp. SY1 | reverse complement strand
TCCGCTCATCCCCGCGAAAGCGGGGATCCAGAGTTTCTCTGCCGTTTCGCCCCTGGATCCCCGCCTGCGCGGGGACGAGCGGAATCAGAAACACCCATCCCGGGCAGCAGCCCGGCACCGGGACGGCTTGTCGGGACTCGCCCGGTCTTCTATGCCGTCGCGACGGCGTGCCGCGGCGCGGCCGTCGCGGTTCTTCCGGTGCGGACGCGCCGACACGCGCCCGCACGACCGAGCACGCGCACAACGAGCGCGCGAAAAAGAGCACCCCATGGCCCTCTCCAGCATGACCGGATTCGCCCGCAGCCACGGCACCAGCGGGCCGTACTCCTTCGCCTGGGAGATCAAGTCGGTGAACGCCAAGGGGCTGGACGTGCGGCTGCGCCTGCCGCCCGGCTGGGACGCGGTCGAGCCGCCGGTGCGCGCCCGCGCCGCCGAGGTGCTGTCCCGCGGCACCGTCTACGCCAACCTGACGCTCGACCGCCCCGGCGCCCAGCCGGTGGTGCGGGTCAACGAGGCGGTGCTGGCCGCCGTGCTCGACACGCTGAAGAGCCTCGCGGGTCGCGTCACCGCCGAGCCACCGCGGCTCGACGGCATCCTGTCGGTGAAGGGGGTCGTCGAGGTCGCCGAGGCCGAGGAGAGCGAGGACGACCGCCGCGCCGCCGAGGCCGCGCTGGTCGTCGGCTTCGCGCAGGCGCTCGACGGGCTCGCCACCATGCGCCGGCACGAGGGCGCCGCGCTCGGCCGCCTGCTCGGCCAGCGGCTCGACGAGATCACGGGGTTGGTCGCGCGCGCCGAGGCGGCGCCCGGCCGCAAGGCGGAGGCGATCCGCCAGCGCCTCGCCGACCAGGTCGCGGCGCTTCTGGAGACCAGCGAGCGGTTCGACGCCGACCGGCTGCACCAGGAGGCGATCCTGATCGCCTCCAAGGCCGACGTGCGCGAGGAGCTCGACCGCCTGGTCGCTCACGTCGCGCAGGCCAAGAGCATGATCGCCAAGGGCGGCGCGGTCGGCCGCCGTCTCGATTTCCTGTCGCAGGAGCTGAACCGCGAGGCCAACACGGTGTGCTCGAAGTCGAACGACCTCGAGCTCACCAATATCGGCCTCGAGCTGAAGAGCGTGGTCGAGCAGTTCCGCGAGCAGGTGCAGAACCTGGAGTGATCACGATGCCGGCCGAGGGCGCGAGCAAGACGAGCGCGGGCACGACGGGAGCGGGCACGACCGCGACGATCGCGCGGCGCGGCATCATGCTGGTCGTGTCGTCGCCGTCGGGCGCCGGCAAGACGACGCTGACCCGCAACCTGATCGAGACCGAGAAGCACATCACGCTGTCGGTGTCGGTGACGACGCGGACGCGCCGGCCGAGCGAGATCGACGGCGTTCATTATCACTTCATCCCGCGCCGCCGGTTCGACATCATGCGCGACTCCGGCGAGCTGCTCGAATGGGCCGAGGTGCACGGCAACTGCTACGGCACGCCGCGCGAGCCGGTCGAGCAGGCGCTCGCCGCCGGTCGCGACGTGCTGTTCGACATCGACTGGCAGGGCACCCGCCAGCTCTACGAGGCGATGCGCGACGACGTCGTCAGCGTGTTCGTGCTGCCGCCCTCGGCGGCCGAGCTGAAGGCGCGGCTGGAGCGCCGCGCCGAGGATTCGCACGACATCATCGTCAAGCGGCTGAAGAACGCCGCCGAGGAGATCGCCCACTGGCCCGAATACGACTACGTGCTGGTCAACCGCGATCTCGACAAGAGCTTCCTGCGGCTGCGCTCGATCCTCACCGCCGAGCGCCTCAAGCGCGTCCACCGCGACGACATGGAGCGCTTCGTCGGCGGCCTGCTGGACGGGCTGAAGGACATCACGACGTAGCGACCGTTCGACTCACGGCCCGTCGCGTCTCTGGCGAGATCGTCGCGGTGCGCCGTGCCGGCTCGTCGCGCGCGCGGCCGCCATCGAGCGGCGTCAAGGCGGGCTTTCGGCGAGCGCGGACGCCGCTCCGGCGGCGGGCAGGGCGGCCACGTCGAGCGCCCGGGCGAGCGCCGCGAAGCCGTCGACCGGAACGGTCTCGGCCCGCGCGGTCGGGTCGAGGCCGGCGGCCGCGATCAGCGGCAGCGGGTCGGGCGCCAGCGCCTTGAGCGCCTGCCGCAGCATTTTTCGGCGTTGCCCGAAGGCGGCGGCCGTGACCCGCTCCAGCGCGGCGAGCCGACAAGGCAGGGGCGCGGCGCGCGGAACGAGCTGGACGACCGTCGACGTCACCTTCGGGGGCGGCACGAAAGCGGAGGGCGCGATGTCGAACAGCATCCTCGTCTCGCACCGCCACTGCGCCAGCACGGCGAGCCGGCCGTAGCTCTTGCCGCCGACCGGGGCGACGATGCGCTCGGCCACCTCGCGTTGGAACATCAGCACCAGCCGGTCGAACCACGGCGGCCACGGCTCGGCCGAGAGCCAGCCGATCAGCAGCGCGGTCGCGATGTTGTAGGGCAGGTTGGCGACGATGCGGACCGAGCTGCCGGCCGGGCCGGCCGCGTCCGTTCCGTCGGCGACGAGCGTCGCCGGGTCGATCGCCAGCGCGTCGCCTTCGATCACCGCGAGGCGGCCCGGATAGCGGGCCGAGACCTCGGCGAGCGCCGCGACGGCGCGAGAATCGCGCTCGATCGCCACCACCCGGCCGGCGCCCTCGGCGAGCAGCGCCCGCGTCAGGCCACCGGGGCCTGGACCGACCTCGACCACGGTGACGCCGGCGAGCGGGCCGGCGGCGCGCGCGATCCGTCCGGTGAGGTTGAGGTCGAGCAGGAAATTCTGGCCGAGCGACTTCCTGGCCGAGAGGTCGTGGCGGCGGATGACGTCGCGCAGCGGCGGCAGGTCGTCGATGGCGCTCATCCGAAGGTGCTCATGCGACCGCGGCCTCGCCCGTGGGCGCGTGCCCGGCGAGCCGGGCGGCGAGCCGCAGCGCGGCGATCAGGCTCGACGGATCGGCCGTGCCGGTGCCGGCGATGTCGAAGGCGGTGCCGTGGTCGGGCGAGGTCCGCACGAAGGGCAGGCCGAGCGTCACGTTGACGGCATCGTGGAAGGCCAGCGTCTTGATCGGGATCAGCGCCTGGTCGTGATACATGCACAGCGCCGCGTCGTAGTTTTTACGCGCCGCCTCGTGGAACAGGGTGTCGGCCGGCAGCGGTCCGGTCGCCGCGATCCCCGCCGCCACCAGGGCCGCCACGGCAGGCGCCACGACGTCGCGATCGGCCGTGCCGATGGTGCCGCCCTCGCCGGCATGCGGGTCGAGGCCGGCGACGGCGAGGCGCGGCCGTGCGATACCGAACCGCGCGACGAGGTCGCGGGCGACGATGCGGCCGGTCGCGACGATCAGGTCGCGGGTCACGAGTTCGGGCACGCGCGCCAGCGGCACGTGGATGGTCACCGGCACCACGGCCAGCGTCGGCGACCACAGCATCATCACGGGCCGTGGCGGCGCGTCGTCCGGCGCCCGCCCGGCAAGGCGGCCGGCGAGCTCGGCCAGATACTCGGTGTGCCCCGGCTGGCGGAAGCCGGCCGCGTAGAGCACGTGCTTGGCGATCGGATTGGTGACGACGGCCGAGGCCTCGCCGGCCGTGACGGCGGCGACGGCGCGGTCGATCGCGGCGATGGCGGCCGGTGCGCTGCTCGCGTCGGGCCGGCCGGGCGTCGCGCCGACAGGCAGGCCGAGGTCGACGACGGGGAGGGCGCGGGAGAACACCGCGGCGGCCGCGCGCAGCTCGACCGACTCGATCGGCACGGCGAGCCCGAGCGCCTTCGCCCGCGCGACGAGGAGGTCCGGCGATCCGAGCAGCGCGAAAGGAGGAAGGGTCGTGGCGGCGCGACGCTGCCAGGCGAGAAGCGTGATGTCGGGCCCGATCCCGGCCGGCTCGCCGAGCGTGAGGGCGAGCGGCGGACCGGCGCCGGTCATTTCCGCTCGATCATGGCGCTGCGGCGCAGCTCGGCGAGGTACTTCTTCGATTTGGCCTGGAACGTGTCGGCGAACATCTGCTGCCGGACCTCCTTGAGGAACGGCGCGTCGACCTTGGTGTCGCGCTTGATGCACACCGCGAACATCTCGATGCCGTTCGGCGTGGTCTCCGGGCTGGTCAGCCGGCCGACGCCGGTCTTGTCGAGGATCTCGCGCAGCGCCGGCGGCAGGTCGGTCGAGGTCTTGACGATCTGCGCGCGCACCGCGACGTCGCGCAGATGGCGGGCGTAGGGCAGGCCGGTGTCGCAGCTCTCGAAGCGCGCCCGCAGCGTCTCGGCGTCGCGCCGGCGCGCCTCGGCCGAGCCGCCCTTCGGCACCACGAAGAGGATCGGCCGCAGCACGTACTCGGTGGCGCTGATCTTGTCGGAGAGCGGCGCGTCGCCCTTGTGCTTGGCCTCGGCGGCGGCGAGCACGTCGCGGTCGCGGAACTGGAAGCTCGACTGGAACTTGCCGCGGACGATCTGCTGCCAGGTGATGTCGGCGCGGATGCGCGACTTCAAGGTTCCGGGCTGGATGCCGTTCTGAGCCAAGGTGGCGGTGAGCTGCTCGGGCGACAGCCGCATCCGCTGCGCCATGTCGGCGTAGGAGGAATCGACGTCGGAATCGGTGATGTTCATGGTGAAGCGGCGGGCGGCGTCGATCTTGATCCGCTCGTCGATCAGCTCCTCGATCACCTCCTCGCGGGTCGTCGACTTGCGGGTGACCAGCAGGGTGAACTTCTGGCGCTGCTCGATGTCGAACGACGTGATCGGCGAACCGTTGACCATCACGATGACGTTCTGGGCGGCGGCGGGCACGGCCGAACCGATCGACAGCACGATCGCGGCGGCGCCGAGCAGGGCACCGAGAGCGGAGTTCCGTCGCGTACGAACCATGGCACCGTCCATCCGAAGTCGTTTCATCTCCCGTCCGTCCTCTCGCCGGCCGGTTCCCCACCGGCCCGGTTCAGGGCCCGATCCGCGACCGCGTCCGATCCGCGACAGGGGCCGGTCGGAGGCGGGCTCGATCGGGGGCGGGGCCGGGCGTCATCGCCGGCCGCGCCGCCGGGACGGCCCGGCCGAAGCGAGGCCGCGACCCACGCCGGCGACGGACCGTCGAGCCATAGGAAGCGAAATGGGCAAAATTATTGTGTGCCGAGCGACGAGGCGGCCGTGGACGAGCTCGACGTCGTTCCGATCGTGCGGAGGCCGACCTGCAGCATGACCGTGTGGTTCGAGGTGACGTTGCCGCTGTACTGATAGTCGGTGATGTAGTTCAGGCCGATCAGGAAGCAGTCGTCCATGTAGCCGAGGCCGACGCGCGTCTGGCTGAGCTTGTTGTGCTCGATGTCGTAGCGGGCGGCCCCGTTGATCTGCCAGTTGGCGTCGATCTTGTAGGAGCCGCTGCCGAGCACGCCCTCGCGCCGCTCCAGGAAGCCGAGCTCGGGCTGCGCCGCGTAGTTGCCGTACATCAGCGACACGTTCCACCGGTCGACCGCCATCGCGCCTTCGATCTCCAGTCGCTGCAGGGTGAAGTCGGACTGGTCGAAGCGGTAGCGCGAGATCAGGCTGAAGATCCGGTTCGGCGTGTAGGCGAAGCGGGCGACGTAGTCGGAGGCGCGCTTGTCCAGGCCCGAGTCGAGGCCCGTGTTGGCGGTGTCGCCGACCGCGAAGGAGTTCGTCCCGAACAGGCTGTAGGACTGGCCGAACAGCACGTTGACGGCGCCGGCCTGGTTCACCTGGGCGGTGTATTGCAGGCCGTAATTGGCGCGGCCGCCGCCCTCGACGCGGTCCCAGCCCGAGAACTTGTCGACCCGGAACAGGTTCGAGTCGTCGAACACCAGGCTCTGGGCGTCCTCGTTCGGCAGCTTGCCGATGCGCGTCTCGTTCGGGCGCGCGATCACCTGGGCGATCGGCTCGAGCGTCTGGGTGCCCCACGAATGCACCGAGATGAGCGGCAGCCGGTATTCGAGGCCGACCGTGGGCATCACCCGCAGGTCGGAGGAGTCGCCGGTCTGGATGAAGTTGCCGACGCTCGGGTCGGAGTTGATGTGCATCTGGGCCGCGTCGGCCCGCACCGAGGCGAACGGGATGAAGACGTTGCCGAAGGTGTCGACGTAGCGGGACCGCCAGTCGATCTCGCTCGAGAAGCGCGAGTAGGTGCCCGGGATGCCGCGCAGCAGGCAGTCCTTGGCGGTCTTGGCGGTGTCGGCCGAGGTCGAGCAGGTGTTGTTGTTGTAGGCGGTCTGGCTGATCGCGTTGTACTCGGCGGTCTGGCGCGACAGGCTCGTCAGGTTGGCCCGGGCGCTCAGCTCGCCGCCGAACACCATCTGGCTGAGGACCGTGTTGTAGTCCATCACCGGATGCACGATCGGCAACGTGTTCTGCACGTCCTGCTCGGAGAAGCCGTAGAAGTGCAGGGCGCGGATGTCGAAATAGCTGCGCTCGCCGCGTCCGGTGAGGAAGAGCTGCGACACGCCCTCGGTCAGGTTGCTGAAGAACTCGCTGCCGACGCGGCTCTGCAGCGACTTGATCTTGTAGTCGTTGAAGTAGCTCTCGTCGCTGACCAGGATGCCGTCGAAGCCCCAGGTCCAGCGCGGCGACAGGTTGAACCGGCCGGTCGTCTCGATGCTGCCGCGGAAGTCGCGGAAGCCCGGCGTCGTCGTGCTGTTGTAGGTCCGGTAGAAGTAGTCCTTGTCGGCCTGATAGATGCCGGAGGCGCGGATCGAGTAGAAGCCGTCCTCGAGGCGGTGCCGCCACTCGCCCTGCATCAGCAGGCCCTGCTTGGTCATCACCCGGGGCGAGACCGTCAGGTCGTAGTTCGGAGCGAGCGCGAAGTAGTAGGGCGTCTCCAGCCCGTAGCCGTAGACCGTGCTGGTCGTGGCGAGCGGCATCAGGAAGCCGCTCTTGCGCTTCACGGTCGGGTCGGGCGCCGAGAAGTACGGCATGTAGGCGAGCGGGACGCCGAAGAACTCGATCTTCGCGTCCTCGAAATACACCATCTTCTCGGACTGGTTGTGGATGATGCGCGCCGCCTTCACCTGCCACAGCGGCGGCTTCTTCGGATTGTCCCGGCAAGGCTCGCAGGCCGTGTAGACGCCGCTCTCGAAGACCGTGTAGTTGCCGGCCGAGCGTTGCCCGCGCGCCGCCGCGAAGCGGGTCTGGTCGGGCGTCTCGATGCGCAGCGAATCGATGAAGCCGTCGCGGTAGTCGTCGGTCAGGTCGAGCAGGGTGCCGTAGGTGATCTTGCCGTCCGGCTCGGTCAGCCGGACGTTGCCCTCGGCCTGCAGGTGCTTGGTCTTCTGGTCGTAGACGACGCGATCGGCCTCGATCGACGAGCCCTTGTAGTAGATCTGGACGTTGCCGGCGGCGACGACGCGCTCGTTCGTGTAGTCGTACTGGATCTCGGCCGCCTGGACGAGCATCTGCGGGTCCGCGGCGGGCTTGGACTTGGGCGCGGTCGGGCGGACCTGGGTGCGGAAGTCGAGCGTCTGCGCCTGCGTCGGCGCGACACCGAGCATCAGCACGCCGCCGAGCGCACCGAGCGTCACCGCCGCGGCGAGACGCCGCGTGCGCCGCCGCACGGCGATCGACAGGGAGACGGTCGGACGCACGGCCGGCATCAACCGTCCTCCAGGTACAAGAGAGGCACGAGGCCGGTGAGGACTCCGATGAAGACGGGCAGCCACGCGGCCGCCGCCGGATGCATCAGCTCGGCCTTGCTCAGATCCTCGGTCACCTTGGAGAGGACGTAGAGCAGGAAGCCCGCGACGATGCCGCTCAGCACCATCTTCTGGACGCCGCCGAAGCGGAAGAAGCGCAGCGAGAAGGCCGCCGCCACCAGCACCATGGCGGCGAGCAGGGCCGGGCGCGAGATCAGCTTCTGGTACTGCAGCCGATAGCCGGCCGCGGCGAGGCCGGCGTGGTCGGCCATCTCGATGAAGAAGGGCAGGTCCCAGAACGACACCGTCTCGGGCGTCGCGAAGGTCTCGCGCACCTGGGCGAGGGTGAGGTTGGTCTTCAGCCGGTGGTCGGCGAGCTTCTCGGGCGGGGCGTCGACCGGATAGCGCCGCGCCTCGACGAGGCGCCAGTAGCCCTCCTCGAGAACCGCGGCTTTCGCCTCGATCCGCTCCACGAACTCGCCGGCGAGGTCGTACATGAACACCGTGACGCCGCCGAGCCGCACGCCCTGATCGGTGCTCGACGCGGCGTTGATGATCGACTGGCCGTCGACGCTGCGCTGGCGCACCCAGAAGCCGGTGCCGGTCGCCTGCAGGCCGGACTGGGCGGCGTTGTTGAACGCCTTGTCCTCGAGCCGCTTCGACTGCTCCTGCAGGGTCGCGGCAATCGGGTTGTAGACCGCCGTCGCGATCACCCCGACGAACAACGCGGCGATCACGGCCGGGGCGACGAACTGCCAGGCCGACATGCCGGCGGAGCGCGCCACGACCAGCTCGAGCCGGCGCGACAGGTTGAGGTAGCACAGCATGGCGCCCACCAGCACGGCGAACGGCATGATGCGTTCCATGATCTGCGGGACGCGCGTCACCGAGATGCCGGCGGCGAGCAGGGCGGAGGCGTTGGCCTCGCCGGCGCTGCGCCGCATCAGCTCGATGTAGTCGACCAGGAGGACGAGCCCGAACACACCGACGAACACGGTGAGAGAGGCGCCGAGGAAGCGCCGGCCGAAATAGCGCGAGAGGCGACCCGCCACCATTCGCTACGCTCTCACTGTCCGGTCGGCGGGTGCACGGGCCCGCCGGGCTGACCAAATCCGATACGGTGCGGGTGCAGGGCGGCAGAGCGGTGCGCGCAGCTGGCCGTCGATGCCCGCCGCGTCGATGCCCGCCACGTCGATGCCCGCCAGGAGCATCGGCGCGGCGATGATGCGCTGCGACCGGTCGACGTCACCATTCCCCCCACGTCCCCGGCTCCCCCGAGCCGTCACGCCTGCGACCGGCCGCCCTCCGGCGGTCGACCGCGAGGTCCCAGGATACACGAGATTGGCGGGCCGATCTGTCGACAAAAAGGCCGTCCTCCTGCCTGCACCCTGGACAGCTCCTCGGGGTGGTTAACCAAGAATGACCGAGGGAGCCCCTCCAATGCTATGCCAAGCTTTCGGTCACGGGTCACTACCGTCACGGGGGAATTGCCGGAACCGTGGCGTCCATGCCACAGAGGCGGGGCCGATCGATCAAGAGGATAGCTGGAATGTCTGAGGGATTTCGGATCAGGTTCGGGACGTTCGCGCCGCCGGCCAAGGGTGTGCTGGTCGTATTCTGCGACGACGGGCTTCGGATGGGTCCGCAGACCCGGGCGATTCTCGGCAAGACGGCGGCGCTGGTGGCCCGCGCGGCCGCGGTGGACAACTTCAAGGGCAAGCTCGGCGCCGCCCTCGACATCGTCGCCCCGCCGGACCTGCCTGTCGACCGGCTGGTGGTCGTGGGCCTCGGCAAGCCCAAGGACTGGACCCCGAACGATCCGGTCAAGCTCGGCGGCGCCGCCTTCGGCAAGGTCGGTTCGGCCGCCGAGGTGACCATGCTGGCCGAGCTCGCGACCGGCGCCATGGACGCCGAGACGGCCGCGGATCTCGCGTTGGGTGCGCGCCTGCGCGCCTACACGTTCGACCGCTACAAGACCAAGAGGAAGGACGACGACGCGCCCAAGAAGGCCGTCACCCTCACGGTCGCGGTCAAGGACCCGGCCGCGGCGCGCCGGTTCGGGGCCGAGCGCGAGGCGGTGGCGGACGGCGTCGTGCTCGCCCGCGACCTCGTCAACGAGCCGCCCAACGTGCTGTTTCCGGTCGCCTTCGCGGAACGCGCCGCGGAGCTGCGCAAGCTCCGGGTGGGGATCGAGATCCTCGACGTGCGGGCGATGAAGCGGCTCGGCATGAACGCGCTCCTCGCCGTCGGGCAGGGCTCGGCGCACGAGAGCCGGGTGGTGATCATGCGGTGGAACGGCGGCAAGCCGACCGACAAGCCGATCGCCTTCGTCGGCAAGGGCGTGTGCTTCGACACCGGCGGCATCTCGATCAAGCCGGCGGCCGGCATGGAGGACATGAAGGGCGACATGGCCGGCGCCGCCTGCGTGGTCGGCCTGATGCACGCGCTGGCGGCGCGCAAGGCGAAGGTCAATGCGATCGGCGCCATCGGCCTCGTCGAGAACATGCCGGACGGCGCCGCCCAGCGGCCGGGCGACATCGTCACCACCATGTCGGGCCAGACCGTCGAGATCATCAACACCGACGCCGAGGGCCGGCTGGTGCTGGCCGACGTGCTCCACCACGTCGTCACCAAGTACAAGCCGCAGGCCATGGTGGATCTCGCGACCCTCACCGGCGCCATCATGGTGGCGCTCGGCCAGGAGCATGCCGGGCTCTTCGCCAACGACGACAAGCTCTCGGAAAATCTGACGAAAGCCGGTCTCGCCACGGCCGAGCGGGTGTGGCGCATGCCGCTCGCGCCCGAGTACGACAAGCTGATCGATTCGAAGTTCGCCGACATGAAGAACACGGGCGGCCGCTACGGCGGCTCGGTGACGGCGGCGCAGTTCCTGCAACGCTACGTGGGCAAGACCCCGTGGGCGCATCTCGACATCGCCGGCACGGCGCTCGGCTCGCCGCAGACCGAGATCAACAAGAGCTGGAGTTCCGGCTGGGGCGTCCGCCTGCTCGACCGCCTGGTGGCGGATTACTACGAGCCGTGAGGCTATGATTCGTGCGGCGGGGCCTCCGGCTCCGCCGCGAACGGGTCGAGCACCCGCGCGCCGAGATCCCCGACATCGGCGATGTTGCGGGTCACCAAGGTGAGGTCGTGCACCAGCGCGGTCGCCGCCATCAGCCCGTCGACCACCGGGATCGACCGGATCGCCGCCATTCGGCCCCAGGCGTCCGCCACGGCCCGATCGATCGGGAGAATTCGGGTCCCGAAGCCCGCGACCACCGACGCCAGCCAGGCCTCGAACACGTCCGCCCGCACCGGGTCGGCCCGCCGCGCCTTCTCGATTCCGCGGCGGATCTCGCCGACCACCAGCACGCTGAGGTGGAGGTCCGCCCCGTCGACCGAGGCGTACCAGCGGGCGACGGCCGGATGGCAGCGCGCGCCTTTGCGCAGCTCCGAGATGACGTTGGTGTCGATCAGCAGGCTCACAGCTCGACGTCCCGGCCGCGGTCCTCGTTCCGCGCGAGGTCGAGATCGATCGGCGCGGACGCCAGCAGGGCTTTCAGTGCATCGTTCCGGCGATCTCCAAATTCCTGATTCAACAATGACCTGACAGCAGTTTCTCGACTGGGATCCGAGAGTGCGCGGGCGATGTTGCGCAGGAGCGCCGCGTCCTCCTGGCGGACCTGGAGCTCGAGGCGGACGACGCCCTTCCGGCTTTGACGCTGCCGATAGGCCGTGAGGGCCTTCGTATTGGTCGACGGCATGTCGGGGCTCCGGCGCAGGTCCGAGGGTCACGTCAATGATTTCCGGATATTATCCGGAAACTAGCCGAACTTGCAAACCGCCGGCACTGCGGGCTTTCATCCGCTCATGACCGAGCTCCTCTTCTACCATCTGCAGCGCCGGCCGCCGGAGTCGGTGCTGCCGTCGCTTTTGGAGAAGTCGCTGGAGCGCGGCTGGCGGGTGGTCGTGCAGGTCTCCTCGGACGAGCGGGTCGAGGCGCTCGACGCGCATCTGTGGACCTATCGGGACGATTCCTTCCTGCCGCACGGCACCGATCGCGACGGGCTGGCCGCCGAGCATCCGGTGCTCGTCACCGTGCGGGACCACAACCCGAACCGCGCCAATGTCCGGTTCCTGATCGAGCGCGCCCCGATGCCGGCCGACGCCGCGACCTACGACCGGATCGTCGTCATGTTCGACGGCGAGGACGAGGAGGCGCTGGCCGAGGCGCGCGTCACCTGGCGCGAGAAGAAGGCCGAGGGGTTCGTGGTGACCTACTGGCAGTGCGACGAGCGCGGCCGCTGGCAGAAGCGCGGTTGAGCGGCGGTATCGACGTCCTCCCGGAGCGGCGTCCCGGTCGGCGAAGCCGGACCCCTCATGGCCAGGTCATTCTCGCGCCATCTTCGGACGCAAGAAACGGCTTGAAACCTTGCGGTTTCCAGTCGAAACACGACGCGACCGCCGGATCGCGCCCGCCTCGGTGGCGATCCGACGCGCCGCCGTGATCGGCGTCCGGGACAGGTCGAGGGACAGTTCGGGGAGGGGGCCCCCATGCGTCAGGCAGCTTTGGTTCAGGCACGATCCGGCTCGGTCACGAGCATGTCCTCCGACCCGGCGCCACGCCGGCGGAGCGGTCGTGCGGTCGTGGCCGTGCTGGCGGCCTCGGTCGCCGCGGCGCTCGCCGGGTGCTCGAGCATGCCCGACGCGGCGGACGTGAAGCTCCTCCCGTCGGTCAGCAATCTCGTGCCGACCCCGGCGGGCGAGTTCGCCAAGTCGGCCGTGAACACCAACCGGCCGGTCTCGCCCGGCGACCTGGTCGACGCCCAGGGCATGTGCGCCGGTGCGGTCTCGGCGAGCGGCGAGCCGGGCGCGACCGCCATGCGGGGCGTCGGCCTCGACATGACCGAATGCGAGGTCGTCCAGGTGATCGGACCCCCGGGCTCGACCCAGATCGGCGCCAACCAGCGCGGCGAGCGCACCGTGGTGATGACCTATGCCACGACCGATCGGTCCGGCATCTACCACTTCACCAACGGCCGCCTGACGACGATCGAGCGGGGTCCGGAGCCGCCGGCGCCCGAGAAGCCGGCGCGCGGCAAGCCGGTCCGGCGGACCGCGAGCTGACCGCCGGCCCGCTGCGGCCTCCGAACCGACACGGCTGCCACCGCGGTCGGCTGCGGCACTGTCCGATGCGCCGTCGGCCCGAAGGCGGCATCGCGCCGCATGCCCCTGTCGGTGGTCCCTCCGGGCCGGAGGCGGGCGTTGTCGGAGCGCCGGTGCCGCGCCGCTCTTCCGTGCCGATGCCCACGCGACCTGCTCTCTCGCGTCGATGTCCTCTCGCTCGCGTCCGCGCCCTCTCGCCTCCGGACCGGAGACGCTCATGACCCGACCCCTGCCGCTTCTGCCCGCCAGTAACCTCCGGCGCGCCAGCCTTGCGACCGCCGCCGCCGTCCTGGCCGCCCTGGCGGTCGTCGGCAGCGGTGCTCCGATTCCGGCCCAGGAGGTGACGCGGTCGGACGGGCGGGTCGGCCTCCGCGAGGGGGGCCGGGCGCCGGACGGCCGGGTGCAGCACGGCGAGCGGCCGGGCGGACCGGCCGAGAGCCGGCCCGCGGAGAGCCGCCCGGGGGGCGACACGGCGCCAAAGACCGAAGTGCGCCCAGAGGCCCGGCCCGACTCGCGGCCGGAGCGCGACGCCAATGTCCGCCGTCTGCCGAGCGATTCGACCACCGAGCACACGCTCGACGTCGGCGGCCGCACCCTGCGCTTCAAGGCGACGGCCGGGTCGATCCCGCTGTTCGAGGGCGAGGGCGGCCCGCTGCGCGCCGAGGTCGGCTACGTCGCCTTCACGATGGCGCCGCCGGCCGGCACGGCCGCCGGCTCGCGCCCCGTCACGTTCCTGTTCAACGGCGGCCCCGGCGCCGCCTCGGCCTATCTCAACATCGGCGCCGTCGGCCCCTGGCGGCTGCCGCTCGACGGCGCCTCGATCTCGACCCCGCCCGTGCTGGTGCCCAATGCCGAGACCTGGCTCGACTTCACCGACCTCGTCTTCGTCGACCCGCCCGGCACCGGCTTCAGCCGGATCGTCGGCGGCGAGCCGGCGCGGCGGCAGTTCTGGTCGGTCGACGGCGACGCCGAGGCGCTCGCCGTGGTCCTGCGCAAATGGATCGACCAGACCGGCCGGCGCAGCGCGCCGACGTTTCTCGTCGGCGAGAGCTACGGCGGCTTCCGGGTGCCGAAGCTCGCCCGCGAGCTCGCCTCCGACCAGGGCGTCGGGGTGCGCGGCCTCGTGCTGATCTCGCCTGTGCTCGATTTCGCGACACTCGCCCAGCGCCGCCACCTGCCGGCGACCTGGACCTACGCTCTGCCGTCGATGGCGGCGACCGCCCTGGAGGCGCGCGGCGCCTTCTCGCCGGCCGCGCTCGCCGAGGCCGAGCACTATGCCGCGACCGACTATCTGGCCGATCTCGTCAAGGGTGAGCGCGACCGCGAGGCGGTCGAGCGCCTCTCGGCCCGTGTCGCGGCGCTCACCGGCCTCGACCCGGCGCTGGTGCGCCGGCTCGCCGGCCGCATCGACACCCGCACGTTCCAGCGCGAGCTGTTCCGCGACCGCGGCCTGGTCGGCAGCGCCTACGACGCGACCGTGACGGCCTACGATCCGACGCCCTCGGCGGCCCGTTCCCAGTTTCCGGACCCGGTGCTCGATTCGACCAAGGCGCCGCTGACGGCGGCGATGACCGAGCTCTATCGCGGCCCGCTGAAATGGAGCCACGACCAGCCCTATCGGCTGTTGAACGGCGAGGTGAACGGGCAGTGGAACTGGGGCCGCGGCCGCGCGCCGCCCGAGGTGGTCGACGAGGTGCGCACCATCCTGTCGGCCGATCGCGCCGCCCGCATCCTGGTCGTCCACGGGGCGAGCGATCTCGTCACGCCGTATTTCGCCACCAAGCAGATCCTCGACCAGCTCCCGGTCTGGGGCGAGGCCGACCGGCTGGCCCTGAAGGTCTATCGCGGCGGCCACATGTTCTATTCGGAGGACGTGTCGCGAAAAGCCTTCCGCCAGGACGCCGAGGCGTTTTTTCGCGGGGCGCTGGGGGTTGCTCGGTAGGGTGGGCAAAGCCGCGCAGCGGCGTGCCCACGCGGTTTCCCGCCGATGGTCAGACAGCGTGGGCACGGCGCGTTCCGCGCCTTTGCCCACCCTACCGCGCTACGCAGTGGCGGCCTTCTTCCCCATCAGGGCCAGATACTCCCAAGCGACCGTGGCGGCGGCGAGCGCCGTGATCTCGGCGACGTCGTAGGCGGGCGCCACCTCGACCACGTCCATGCCGCGGAAGTCGAGGTCGCCGAGCCGGCGCAGGACGGCGAGGAGCTGCCAGCTCGCGAGCCCGCCGATCTCCGGCGTCCCGGTGCCGGGCGCGAAGGCCGGGTCGAGCACGTCGACGTCGACCGAGAGATAGGTCGGCGCAGCGCCGACCACGGCGCGGATCTCCTCCGCGACGGCGGCCGGCCCCATCTCGTGCACGGCCTCGGACGGAACGATCCGGACGCCGCGAGCGAGAGTCCAGTCGTGGACGTCGGTGCCCATCGGCGAGCGGATGCCGATCTGGATGGTCTTCCTCGGGTCGATCAGGCCCTCTTCGATGGCGTGGAAGAACACCGAGCCGTGCGCGTAACGCTGGCCGAAATTGTCCGGCCAGGTGTCGACATGGGCGTCGAAGTGGACGAGCGCGAGCGGCCCGGTGCGCTTCGAGAGCGCCCGCAGGAGCGGCAGCGTGATGCCGTGCTCGCCGCCGAGCGCGATCAGGTGGCCGACCGCGGCGGCCTGGCGCTCGATCAGATCGAGGCTCTTCGCAATGTCGCCGAGCGCGATGGAGAAGTCGCCGATGTCGGCGACCGGCAGGGTGGCCGGCTCGATGCGATGCACCGGGTGGGCGCCGTCGACCAGCATGCGGCTCGCGCGCCGGATCGCCGCCGGTCCATCGCGGGCGCCGGAGCGGTTCGTCGTGCCGACATCGAGCGGGATGCCGGCGACGCAATACGTGGCGGCGCGATCGTAGGCCGCCAGCCCCAGGAAGGTCGCCGGCAACGCGAAGGTGGCGGGCGAGAGGCTCATGCGCGGGGCCCGCTTTTCGGCGCAGGTCGCGCTTGCGACGAGACGGCCCGATCTCCGCTCGTCCCCGCGAAGGCGCGGACCCGGGGGCGGCTCGACGTGCGGCTCGACGTGCGGCCCTGGAGTCCCGCTTGCGCGGGAATGAGCGGAGTGTGAGGCGACATCATCGGTTTCGCCTCACGCGGCGAGCGGCGCGAAGCGGAACACCGCGCAGGCGACCGCGCAGGTCCAGTCGCCGTTGTCGGCACCGCTGGCCGCCGCCGTGATCGACAGCGTGTCGACGATCAGGTCGGTGGTCGCATAGAGCTTGCGGCGCTCGTCCCAGGCGGCGTTCGGGTCGAACTCGATGCCGAGCGTCGAGGCCAGCATGGTGGCGGCCAGATCCTCGGCATAGTCGCCGGCCTGGTGCTCGGTCATGCCGTAGCCGTGGTGCTCCGAGATGTAGCCGTAGACGGCCGGATCCTTCGGACGGGCGAGGCCGATCGAAGCGGCGATTCGCCGGCCCGGCTCGTTGGTCTCGGCCCGCGCCATCACGCAGAAGGTGATCTCGCCGGGGGCGAGCGTCGGCACGCCCTCGTCGCGCGAGATCAGCCGGCAGCGCGGCGGCAGGATCGACGAGACCGTGACGAGGTTCTGCTGCTCGATGTCGGCGTCGCGCAGCGCATATTCGAAAGCGGTGAGCGGCTGCCTGTGGATGCCCACCCCGCGGGTGAGGAAAACCTGGGTCGGAACCGGAAACATCGCGCCTCCTTGGGACGGTCCGTCGGTCGGCGGAAAACAATGGACCACAATGGCGACAGTCCGACAACGCGGAGACCTCGCCAGGCGACATGGCGAAGACCGCCGCGAAGGCGGACCGCGCGAGCGGTCCGCACCCGGGTCGGCCCCGTCACGGAACGACCGTCCGGACGGTCTGCGCGAGCGCGCGGGGCATCCTTCGCGCCCGGCGGGCCGCCCGTCGGCCGTCGCCGTCAGGATGCGACCGGCTCCGGCTCCAGCGCCTGCCAGTAGCGATCGGGCAGGTGGTCGCCGAGCGCCGGCGCCAGGAGGCGCGACGCCTGGCCCTTGAGGTCGGAGCGGATCAGCGGATCGAGCGACAGCGACACCAGCCGGCGCACCCCCTCGCGCAGCGCGCTCTGCAGGCCGGGCACGAGCTGCGGGTCGTCGCAGGGCGGCGGCTTCAGGAGCGCCGCGTCGAAGCGGGTGTGGCGCGGGCAGGAAAGGCAGCAGCCGACATGGTGGAAGCCGAGGCCGCTCGGCGGCACGGCCGGCACCAGGTCCTCGCCATGCACCAGTCGGAACGTGCGCGCGCCCAGCACCGCGTCGTAGTCGCGGGCGAAGGCCTCGGTGCCGACCCGCGGCATGCCGAACGTGTAGACCTCGGGCAGCAACAGGTGCTCGATCACGGCCTGCTGGGCGGCCAGCACGGCGAGCGCCCCGCCGAGGCTGTGGCCGGTGATCAGCAGCCTATGCGACGGGTCGTGGTCGGCGATCAGGGCGGCGACGTCGGTCCAGGCCGCCGCCAGCGCCGCCGCGAAGCCGCCGTGCAGGCCGTCGTCGTTGACGAAGAAGAGAAGGTCGGTGAGCCAGTTCGCCAGCACCAGCGGGTCCGTGCCGGCGAAGGCCAGGATGGTGGTGCCGGGGCGCCGCAGCACGATCCCGCGCGTCTGCGGCATCGGCAGCGCCGCGCCGGTCGGCGGGCTGAAGGCGGCGAGCGCGACCCGCCATCGCGCCGCGACGGCATCGAGCTTCTCCGGCTCGTCCTCGTAGGCGAGTTGCGCGGCCCAGGCGGTGGCCCGCGCGGTGCCGAGGTCGAATCCCTCGTGCGGCGCGAGGCCGTCGAGCGCGTCGGCCGGATAGAATTCGAGCGGCAGGCGGACCAGAAACGTCATCACCCCACCGCCGAGCGTGCGACGGGAATCGCCGGAGCCATGATCCGCGACTATGACCAGAGCCGCCCCGCCGGCCAAGAGCCGGACGGCGCGACCGTGTCGGACGGCGCCATCGTGTCGGACGGCGCCATCGTGTCGGACGGCGCCATCGTGTCGGTCTGTGCGGTGGTCGGAGGGAGTGGCTGGGGGACCTGGATTCGAACCAAGACTAGCGGAGTCAGAGTCCGCTGTTCTACCATTAAACTATCCCCCAAGACTCCCGAGCGGCATCAGTCGCTGCACTCGGAAATCGTCCGTTCCCGAAACGTGGTCCGGGATCGGGGTCGGCGGCGGTTCTTTTAGCGAGTCTCCGTCGCCGGGTCTAGGGGGTCTATCGCTGGCGCGGGATGTGGGGCCGGCCGGTATCCCGCCGCCCGTACTGGACGGGCGGTCGGGCCGGTGGCGCTGGCGGGTGCGCGCGAAGGCTCCGCGCGAGCGACGGGCGTGGGCGGTCGGTCGCGAAACCGGCGCCGCTGCTCCCGTCGACAGCCGCTCGCTTGACCCGCCACGGGCCGCATAGCTATATCGTATCAGATACAGCACGGCGCCGTCGCGGGATCCGCGGCCCGGTCGGTCCACCGGGCCGCCCGGACGGGCGTCGCCCAGCAGGGGTGCCCGTCATGATCCGTCCGCTCGTTAACGCCCTGGTCGGGGCGCTGCTCGCCGTGTCGACCGGCTTCTCCGCGGCGGCTCAGGACAGCGCGCCCGTCACGGTGTTCGCCGCCGCCTCGCTGCAGAACGTCCTGAACGACATCGCCAAGCAGTTCACCGCGGAGACGAAGCAGCCGGTGCGGTTCTCCTACGCGGCCTCCTCGACGCTCGCCCGCCAGATGGAGCAGGGCGCGCCGGCCGACCTGTTCGCCTCGGCCGACCTCGAATGGATGGATTGGGCCGAGCAGCGGAAGCTGATCGATCCGAAGTCCCGCCTCAGCCTGCTCGGCAACCGCCTCGTCGTGGTGGCGCCGACCGACGGCACGGTCGCCAAGGTCGATCTCACCAAGGACGGCCTGAAGGCGGCGCTCGGCGACGGCCGGCTCGCCACCGGCGCGGTCGCCTCGGTGCCGGTCGGGAAATACGCCAAGTCCGCGCTCGAGACGCTCGGCCTGTGGGGCGAGGTCGAGCCGAAGCTCGCCCAGGCCGAGAGCGTGCGGGCCGCGCTGGTGCTGGTGGCGCGCGGCGAGGCGTCGCTCGGCATCGTCTACGAGACCGACGCCCAGGTGGAGCCGCGCGTAAAAGTGGTCGCCGTCTTCCCGGCCGAGTCGCACCCGCCGATCGTCTATCCGTTCGCCCTGACGGCGACCGCCAAGGGCGACGCCCCGGCCAAGTTCCTCGCCTACCTGTCGCAGCCCAAGGCTCGCGCCGTGTTCGAGGCGGGCGGCTTCACGGTGCTGAAGCCGGCCGGGCATTGAGCTGCCCGACGGTCCGGTCCGCGCCGCGGCGTCGCGCCGCCGGTGCGGACCTTTGCGTCGCCGCGCCGGATTTGCTTCAAGGGCGGCGGCCGGAGAGGAGCGCCCCGACGTCGCGCTCCGGCCGTGCCCGAAAAGGCCCGCCGGAGGTTCGATGTCTCGTCTGTCCGCCCCGTCCCTGCAGGTGCCCGCGGGCGCGCTCGCTCCGGCACTGCCGCCGCGGCGGCGGGCCGCCCTGGCGCTCGTCGCGATCCTCGGCACCGGCGTCGTGGTGGGGATCGTGTTCGGCCTGTGGCCACGGCTCGATCTCGCCGTCACGGCGCTCGGCTGGGACCAGGCACAGCGCATGTTCACCCACACCTACACGCCGTCCCTGCAAGCGATCCGCGACGTCAACGACACGATCGTGCGGGCCGTCGCGATCTCGGCCGGCGTGATCCTGATCCTATGGCTCGCGGTCCCACGGGTCGCCGCGGCGCGGCTGCCGCAGGCGCTGTCGCTGCGCGCTTCGCTGTTCGTGCTGGCGACGCTCGCGGTGGCGCCCGGCCTGATCATCAACGGCATCCTCAAGCCCTTCGGCGGGCGGCCGCGGCCGATCGAGGTGACGCAGTTCGGCGGCACGCTCGATTTCGTGCCGTGGTGGAGCCCGTTCGGCCGCTGCGATTCGAACTGCTCGTTCGCGTCGGGCGAGATGTCGAGCGCGATGTGGCTGCTCGCCGTCGCGGTGCTGCTGCCGGCGCGCTGGCGCCCGCTCGGCATCGTCGCGGTGCTTCTTTGGGCGCTCGCGGTCGGCGGCGTGCGCATCGCCATGGGCGGGCACTTCACGTCCGACGTGCTGATGTCGGCCGTCATCACGGCGCTGACCGTGTGGGTGCTGCACGCCCTGATCGTGCGGCCCGGCGAGCGGACCGCCTGACGATCAGTCGGTCACGGCCACGGGCACACGGCGAGCGGCGGCAGCGGGTCCTTCGGGCCGGTGAGCCGGAAGGCATGGAAGCCGCGCGGGCCGCCCGTGCCTTCGCCGGTGCGGGTGAGGCCGAGCGGCTCGACGGTCGCCACATGCGGCCTTATGCGCGCCTGGTCGCGACACACGGTGACGAGCAGCACCGGGCCGGAGGTCCGCGGACCGTAAGGCGTGCCGAGATCGAACGAGGGAATCTCCTCGGTCCGCCACGACAGCACCGGGATTCCGGCGTCGCGCAGATAGTAGAGGAGGGCGCCGAGATCGCCGCGGGAATCGCTGACGATCGCGGTCGCGCCGGCGGCGCGCGCCGCGGCGCCGGCCTTCTCCGCGAAGTCGCGCCAGCCGAGCGTGCGCGAATACGGATTGGGGTTCTTCAGGAGCGGCAGCGCGACGCGGTCGGCGACCACGTCGCCGACCAGCAGCAGCGCCTGCGTCACGCCGCCGATCACGAGGCTCGTCGTGATCCAGCCGAAGGCGCGCTCGCGTACCAGCGTCGCCGCGGCGACGACGACGCCCGACACGAAGGCGACGGCGGCCCAGTTCGCATAGGCGTGCACGGTGACGGCAAAGGCGGTCACGAGCGCGATCGGGAACAGCGAGAAGGCGATCATCACCCGGTCGGCCTCCGGGAGCCGCCCGCGGAGAAGCCGCACCGTGACGACGATCATCACGCCGAAGATGACGGGGCCGAACACGCCGAACTGGGCGCCGAGGAACTCGAGCGCCCGGAGCGCGCTCCAGCGCACCTCCTCGCCGATGACGAGGCCGCCGGTGTGCTTGAACGTGATGAAGCCGGTCGCCGCGTTCCAGATCAGGTTGGGCGAGACGACGACGAGCGCGACGAGAAGCGCCACCCACACATGCGGACCGCGCAGCAGCGCGCGGGCGCGCGGGCTGACGATCGCCGCGATGACGAGGCCGGGCACGATGTAGATCATCGCGTACTTGGCGAGCAGCCCGAGGCCGGTGGCGACGCCCATCAGGAGCGCGTGGCGCCAGCGCGGCGCCTCGAGCAGCCTCACATAGGCGTAGAGCGCCACGGCCCAGAAGAACAGGAGCGGCACGTCGGTCGAGACGATGCGTGAGGAGAACGCCGCGCCGGTGGTCAGCGCCGTCATCAGCGCGGCCCAGAAGCCGGTGCGCTCGTCGTAGAGGGCGCGGCCGATCGCGTAGACGACGAGGCTGGTGCCGCAATAGAAGATCGGCGCCGGCGCCCGCACGCACCATTCGGCCTCGCCGCAGACGCGCTCGGTGCCCCAGATGATCCAGGCGAGCAGCGGCGGCTTCGAGTAGTAGCCGAAGGCGAGGTTCTGGGCCCACGACCAGTACTGCGCCTCGTCGTAGAAGAGGTCGACGATCGACAGCCGCAGCCCGACCAGCCGCAGCGCGGTCAGCGCCAGCAGGATGACGACCAGCAGCGGGAGATGGTCGAGCGGCTTGCGGGCCGGCGCGGGAACGCCCGTCGCGGGTCGCACGGCGTCGATCGGCGTCTTGAGGGAGAGGGCGCTTGGCATCGGTCCGGTCGCGGCGTTGTCGGGCCGCCCCGTCTACCAGCCGGGTCCGGGCGATTCAATGAAGGGGCGACGGCATGGTCGTGCCGGGGCGTGCGTGCCCCGGACAAGGCGCAGCAGGCCAAAGGCCTGATGCGCCGCAGAGCCGGGGCCCAGGGGCGGCACGGCAGATCACCTGCCGTTCCGGCCTCGTCGGCCGCTTGTCGTACCGCCCCTGGGTCCCGGCTCACGGTGCACCGCTGCGCGCCGCACCGCGTCCGGGACACGGGCGCTCACCCCCGTCGCGAGATGTCGACGCCCGACTCGGTGGCGATGTCGACGTCCTTGGTGTCGCGCAGGAAGATGGCGCCGACCAGCACGGTCATGCCGGCGACGGCGATCGGGTACCACAGGCCCGCATAGATGTCGCCCGTCGACGCCACGATGGCGGTGGCCAGCAACGGCAGCATGCCGCCGAACCAGCCGTTGCCGATGTGGTAGGGCAGCGACATAGAGGTGTAGCGGATGCGGGTCGGGAACATCTCGACCAGGAACGCCGCCATCGGCGCGTAGACCATGACGACGTAGAGCACCATCACGAGCAGCACGAGCTCCGCCATCACCCAGTCGACCTTCGCCGGGTCGGCGTAGGGCGGGTAGCCGGCGGTCGCGAAGGCCGCCTCCCAGCGCGGCTGGTCCCAGCCCTCGACCCGCGTCTCGCCGATGATCAGCGTCACCGGTCCGCCCGGCGCGTCGGCCTTCTGGAACGAGACGCCGCGCTTGGTGACGAAGTCCTGGGCGCGGTCGCAGTCGGAGAAGTCCGACCACGGCCCGACGAAGACGTGGACGCGGCAGTCTGTCCGGTCGGCCGAGATGGTGATGGTCGAGCGCGCCTGGAAGGCGGCGAGGTCGGGGTTCACGGCCTGCGTCAGCACCTGGAACAGCGGGATGTAGGTCGCGGCGGCGAGCAGGCAGCCGAGCAGGATGATCTTCAGCCGGCCGACGCGGTCCGACAACCATCCGAACGCGATGAACAGCGGCGTGCCGATCAGAAGGGACAGGCCGACCAGCATGTAGGCGAGCACGTAGTCGAGCTGCAGCGTGATCTGCAGGAAGAACAGCGCGTAGAACTGGCCCGTGTACCAGACGACGCCCTGGCCGGCCGTGGCGCCGAGCAGCGCCAGCATCACGTACTTGTTGTTCGGCCAGCGGAAGAAGCTCTCGGTCAGCGGCGCCTTGGAGCCTTTGCCCTCCTCCTTCATGCGCTGGAAGATCGGCGTCTCATTGAGCCGCAGCCGGATCCAGATCGACAGCACGAGGAGCGCCAACGAGACGACGAAGGGGATGCGCCAGCCCCACGAGGCGAAGCTGTCGGCGTCCATGGCGAGGCGGGCGATGCCGATCACCAGCAGCGCCATGAAGAAGCCGAGCGTCGCGGTCGTCTGGATGAAGCTCGTGGCGAAGCCGCGGTTGCGCGGCCGCGCGTGCTCGGCCACGTAGGTCGCGGCGCCCCCGTACTCGCCGCCGAGCGCCAGGCCCTGGATGAGCCGCAGCCCGACGAGCAGCACGGGTGCCGCCCAGCCGATGGTCTCGAAGGTCGGCAGCAGGCCGACCAGGAAGGTCGCCCCGCCCATCACGAAGATGGTGACCAGGAACGTGTACTTGCGCCCGACCAGGTCGCCGATGCGGCCGAACACCAGGGCCCCGAACGGGCGCACCAGGAAGCCCGCCGCATAGGTCGCGAAGGCGGAGAGCAGGGCGGCCGTGTCGTTGCCGGGCGGAAAGAACAGCGCGGCGAAGAACGGCGCCAGCGTCGCGTACAGGTAGAAGTCGTACCACTCGAACACGGTGCCCAGCGACGAGGCGAAGATGACGAACTTCTCGTCCTTCGTCATGCCGGCGCCGCGCGCCGAAATCCGGCTCCTATGCATCGTCCTGGCCCTCGGCGTTTCCGACGTGTCGTTTCTTCTGGCTTGGAGCGGTCGGCCGGACCGGTCCGCCCGACCCAAGGTGTAGGACGCGCGGGGCCGAAAAGTCTCTCCGGATCTTCGCGGGATAGTCGAAAGTCGAAGCGGCCGCCGTGCGCCGCGGGCCGCGGCCGCTCGCCCGGCGCCGGCCCGGCGGGCCGCGCGCGCCCTCGTGCAGGCCGGGAAAGGTCTGCAATCGTTAGGGTTAAAGGGTGAAATCGCCGCCCCTGCGAGGTGAACCGAGGGGAATCTCAAAAGTTGTCCGCTGTGCTGGACGAGCGGGCGGGATCCGCGCCGGGAGTGTCGCGCGACGCCTGTCGCGACGACCGACGCGCCGATGGCGACAGGAGGGGGCATGGATCGCAGGCGGATCATCGAAGCGGGGCTCGTCGGGCTCGCTCTGTCGACAGCCGTCGTCGCGACGCCCGCGGTCGCCCAGGACAACGGCCCGGTGATCGTCATTCCGGGCCGGCGCGACGTCCCGGTCTTCGTTAACGGGCGTGAGGCGTCCTACGCAGTGGTCGAGGGCGACTGGGGGCTCTACCGGGCCGGCTGGATCGGGCCGACCGTCATCCAGCCGCTGTGCTGCAGCCCCGGACCGTATGTCGGGCGTCACCGACCCTATTATCCGAGCTCGGGCGAGCTGCCGCGGCTCGGCCGGCTCGAATACGATCCCGACAAAGGCAAGCCGCCGAAGCCGGCGCAGGAGTTCCATCAGGGCTGGTCGGCGAAGTCGGAGGACAATCCGGTCACGATCATGCCGCCCGACTACTCGTACAACATGCCGGGCGGCCTCGTGGTGACGCCGCCCTGGGGCGGTCCGGGTCCGGCGCCCGGTCCCGGTCCCTGGCCGCCGCCGCGACCGCGGCCGCGGTCGGATGGGCGGCGCTGAGCCGCAGGGCAGGTCGGGGCAGTTCAGGGCAGGGCGGCGCGGCGAAGCGGCCGCTTTGCGAGCCGGTCGGTCCGGCGTAGGGTTTTCTGCGGCGGCGGAGTCGAGTCCGCCGGCCACAGTGACGACCAGAGGGACGGGTCATGCGTCGCAGCGTTCAGGGTCTGAGGTTCGGGGTCGTCGCCGCGGCGGCCGTCGGGGCCGTCACGGTGGTCGGGGCCGTCACGGTGGTCGGAAGCGGCGCGGCGCTCGCTCAGGGCTGCTGCGTCGGCGGACCCGTGGTCGTCTACGGCGCCGCGCCGGTACCGCCGGCGGTTCCGCCCACCGGCTACGTCCTCGACCCCTCCGATGCGCGCCGTCCCATGTATGTCGTCGACCAGGGACCGCTCTATCGCGGGCCCGGCATCTATGCGGTGCCGACCTTCTCGGAGGGCGGCTACGCCTACACGATCCGCTATCCCTACACCTGGGGACCGGCTCACCGCCCCTACAAGCGATGGTCCGGGCCGCGTCGCTACGGCTATGTCGGCCCGAGCGATCTCGGCGTCGCCGAGCGGGTCGCCGGGGCGCCGCCCTACGGCGCCTACGAGGTGCGGCCGGCGCCGCGCGCCAAGGTGATCGACGTGAGCAAGGTCGCCCGCGCCGAGGTGATCGACGGCCCGGCGAGCGATCCGGTCGCCACCGGCTCGGTGTCGAAGAGCCCGGCCGCGAAGGCGCCGCGCTCGCCCGGTCGCTGAGGATCGACGGAGCCGGCACGTCGCGTGGGCTACTATTGGCGCCAGGCCCGGGTTCTGCTGCATCACGCCGTCTACGACCGCGCCCGCGACAAGCTCGAGCGCTGGCCGAGCGGGCGCGCCCGCACGGTCGCGGCGGCCGACGTCGTCGGGGCGCCTGCGGCGGTCCAGGACCGTCGCTACGAGGCGTTTCCGCGCCTGCCGCTGCTGTGGGCGCTCGACGCGCTGGCGATCGATCCGGCCGAGACCACCTTCGTGGACTACGGGGCGGGGCGTGGCCGGGCGCTGCTCGCCGCGGCCGGGCGGCCGTTCCGCCGCTGCATCGGCGTCGAGTTCTCGGCGAGCCTGGTGGCCGAGGCGCGCGACAACATCGCGGCCTGGCCAGCCGAGAAGCTCGCCTGCCGCGACTTGAGCGTGGTCCACCAGGACGCGGCCGCGTTCGAGCCGCCCGACGGCGACCTCGTGCTGTTCTTCTACAATCCGTTCGGCCGCGACGTGCTCGACCGTGTCGCCGACCGGCTCGAGCAGGCAGCCGCGGCCGAGCCACGAACAATCCGGATCGTCTACGTCAATCCGCGCGGCTGGGCGCTGTTCGTCGGACGGCCGGCGTTCCGGCGGCTCGCCGTCCCCCTCGCGGCGCGGGCGAAGCTCGCGCTCCTCGGTGCCGGGCCGATCGCGTTCTTCACGGTGGAGCCGTGGTGAGGCGGCCCGTTCGGCCGGCCGGCGCGCCGGCCGGCCCGGTCAGGCGCCGGCCTTCAGCCGCGTGTGGGCGACATAGAGGGCGAGCGCCGTCGCGTTCGACACGTTGAGGCTGGTGATCTGTCCCGGCAGGTCGATGCGGGCGACCGCGTCGCAGGTCTGCCGGGTGAGCTGGCGCAGGCCCTTGCCCTCGGCGCCGAGCACCAGTGCCAGCGGGCCGCGCAGGGCCGTATCGGCCAGATCCGCCGTGCCCTCGCTGTCGAGCCCGACCGTCATCCAGCCGTTGTCCTTGAGCGTGGTCAGGGCGCGGGCGAGATTGCCGACCGTGACGATCGGCACGATGTCGAGCGCGCCCGAGGCGGCCTTGGCGAGCACGCCGGTCGCCTCCGGGCTGTGGCGCGCCGTGGTGACGACGGCGGCGACTGCGAAGGCGGCGGCCGAGCGCATGATGGCGCCGACATTGTGCGGGTCGGTGATCTGGTCGAGCACCAGCACCAGGCCCTCGGCCGGCAGCTCGGCGATGTCGGGCGAGTCGAGCGGGTCGGCCTCGGCGAGCAGGCCCTGATGCACCGCCTCGGGGCCGACGATCGCGGCGATCTCGTCGGGCCGCACCAGGGTCGGAGCGACCGGCGTCGGCACGCCCTCCTCGGCGAGACGGTGGGCGGCGTTCTCGGTGGCCAGCAGGCGGCGGAAGCGCCGCGCCGGATTTTCCAGTGCCGCCTTCACGGTGTGCCAGCCGTAGAGAATCACGGGCCCGTCGCGGTCGCGCGGCTCCGGCCGGCCGCGCCGGGCGAACGCCGCCTTCTTGCGCGAGCCGTCCTTGGGGAAACGAGCCTTGCGGTCCTTGCCGGGCCCGGCCTTGCGCGCGCCGTCCTTGCGGAAATCGTCTTTGCGGGAATCGTCCTTGCTGGGCCAGGGCGTCACCGCGCCGGTGGCGCGCGCGCCTTCGCCGCGCCCGCCTTCGGGCCGCCCGCCTTCGGGCCGCCACGGCCGCTTGCCGCCACCGCGCGATCCGGCTCCGGCCGACCCGCCTCCGGATCGGAACGGCTTATGCGGGCGGTCGCGGTCGGTCATGGTCGGGTCCGGCTCGGGTCTCTGGAACGGATGGGTCGGGACTGCATAGCGGGGCGGGGCGCACGGCGCCACTGTGGGATCGCCGAAGGTGGCGGCCGTCGATCGGCGGGGCCGCCCGGACCGTCCGCGGGACTGTGCGGACCGGCTTTGCGGACCGGGCTTTTTCGTGTTGACACCCGGGGGACGGCCACCCATAAGAACGGCCCGACGCGCGGCGCACCCGCCGGTCTTCCGGACACCTCGACCGTGGCCGGACCGTGGACCGAGACGCTGCCGAGCGCGACGTGGGGGAGTGTCCCGAGCGGCAAAGGGGGCGGACTGTAAATCCGCTGGCTATGCCTTCGTAGGTTCGAGTCCTACCTCCCCCACCATCCGCTTTCTAACCTCCTGATTTCATTGAGACAATCGAGCTGGATCCCGCACCTTTGCGGTGGGTGCGGGAATAGAATGTGCTACTTCCGTTCCGCCGACATCGGAATGCTCGCGATACTCGGGGCGGGAGTTCGATCTGAAGTCCCCTCCGAGCTAAGTCCGGCCCTGGCGTCGGGCTCGACGACGACGACCGTAGGCCTGGCCTCCTTCGGCCCCAGATGCCCCTCCCGAGCCCGCCGGTCGTGCCCCAGAACTCGATACTCATGAAGAGAGACGCTTCGTGGGGAGGACGCACCAGTGACGCCCCGGCGAGCTCCAGAAACACCAAAGGCCGCCCTCAGGGACGGCCTTGGTTTGAGTGCGCCCCTTTCGGGGCAATGGACACACCGGTCGCCCGGTCGCCACAAGATGGCTTCCCTTACGGGTAAGCCCCTCCCCTTGCGGGGAAACGGTCGCATCGATTGCTCGATCGCCGCACGAGCGAGAAGATAGTCGATTGACCGAGACTTTCAAGGAGATTTCCCGGTCGACGCCGGGGGCGAACTCGGGCGTCACAGGTAGGTCTCAAGCACCAGCCGGCACGATCGGCGCGGTCGACCGCTTCGCGGCCAGCCAACTGTAATTATTACAGAAAGGCGTCCTGTGTTCCGGTCGGAGACGCGTTAGTCTCTTGTCGTTTGTCCAGAGAATTACTGTAATCCGCCTGCAATTTTGCTGTCATCGGAAAGCCGAAAGTAGTTCCTAGTCCATCGATATGGCCGACGGCCTGCCAGGCCGAAAGGTCTGGTCTCGGCCCCGAGGGAGGGGCCCACGCCACCCCTGCACGCCGACAGAAGGGCGAGTCACGAAATACAAGCCGGATCTATTTCACCGCTTGGAGAGAGAGCGATTTCGAACTCGTCGCCAAAGCGACACGCCGCACCCATGCCGCCTGGCGAGCATCGTCCAGCGAGACCCCCGCGTGCGACGTCGGAGCCCCGGATAGTTCAACGGCGACCCGGAACAGAGGTGACGTGCTGGAGTCTAACTTTCCCATCCGAGCTGCCACGTCCGGAGATTTAGGAACGGGCTGCCAACTTCGCCGACGTCGAAGCGGCGATTGCTCCGGACGTCGAGGGACACTCCGCGGCACGTGACGGAGAGCTCCGGGGAACGCTCTCGAGCTTCGGAGAGTTCGGGCCGCGCTGAGGCTGTTCGGCAAAACACTGCGGTTCTGGGCGGCTTGGGTCGCAGTGGCCGTGGAGCGAAACACCCCGGACCCCTATGCGGCCACAATCGCTGCCACGCGGTGCAGCGCTCCGCGGCTTAGGAATGGCCGCGCGTAGCTTGGGTCGGGCGAAGGGATTTAGGAACCGGTGGGGTCCATGGGACCCGGGGCCGTTGGCACGGGAGCCGCTAAAAGATCACCCAGACGCATCCGGGTGGCGTGGTGCTTTTGAAGGCCCAGGAAGCGCTGCAGGCGTCTTTGACGACGTCCTCGTGTAGTCCCGCTCTTCGGCGGCCGAGACGCCAGCGGGCACCATGGCGGCACCACGCCCTGAACCAGGCGCCGAGGCGGGTGAGCTTCGGAGCTCGAGGCTACTCACTGTCTCGACGGACGCCTCGGGCGCCATCCGTCTTACCAGGTTGAGCCTTTCCAGTTCTGGCGAGCTTGACTGAACCAGCACGGCCTAAACGCTCGCGGTCCGCCGACCGAGTGTAGAGCGACGCCATTCTGCCACCGGACCAACCGAACACGGATTCGAGTTCGGCAACGGTTGCGCGGTTTTCGGCCATCACGGATGCCGCGAGTTTGCGAAGCCCGTGCGCCGACTTTGTCACACCGGCGGCAGCGCACCACTCGCGGAACTCGTTTCCGAAACTCTCTTTGGTCAGGGGACGCCCTCGATCTCCCACGATGAAGGCGAGGTCCCCGACAGGCCCGGCCGCCAAGGTTTCGGCGAGTGCGGGGAGCACCGTGATCGTGACAATCTGCCCGGTCTTGGCCGTCTTGATCCGGATCACGCCATCGCGAACGTGCTGCCTTCCGAGGCGCGCGGCATCACCGCGTCGCAGGCCAGTGTAACGTAAGAGATCAAATGCGAGCCGCGCGCGTGTCCCGATCGGCCAACGGGCTTCGAACTTGGCGACATCCTCGGGCTCCCAGACCGGAAAGCCGTCGCTGCGCTTGGCCTTCGGCGGTCTCACGTCCGCCGTCGGGTCGTCTTTGCAGAAATCGGCATCGACTGCCCACCGGAACAGGCCGCGCATCGTGTCGAGATAGTGCCGGGCCTGGGCAGGCGTGTCCCGCCGTCGGTCTCGTCCGGCAACGACGGCCTTGCGAGTGATGCGTGTGATCGGTTCGTGCCCGGCGGTTTCGAGGATCTGCCTGAAAATGGCCTCTCGCTGCCGACGTGTCGCCAGTGACAGCTCAGTCCATGCCGACGTCTCTCGATAGCGCGCAATCAACCACGCGAGAGTGCCAGCAGACGTCTTGCTTTGCGACTGAGCCGCGACCTCGCCCTTGATCGCGGCCTGATAGGCTTCGTCGAACCCGGGCTCCCCTGGCGCGACCAGCAAACGGACTCGCGGTCCGTGCCCGACGCGGACATACCAGACAGTTTTGCCGTGGCGTGTCGTCTCACGATGCAGGCGAGGGGGACGAGATCGAGGCATGTCGCGATCAGAGCACAACTTCGGGAAGATCGTCCAAGGCTTCAGGTCGCAATCCGCTGATCGGCGGAGCGTCGGTGAGCAAGACCAGAATGGATCCGTCGGGGCGGACCTCCAGCGCGCATGCGCCAGCCTTCTTCGCAGCGCGGATTGCCCGAGCAATATCGGCTTGGGTGATGTTCGCAGGGCGACCAGACATCTCCGATCTATAGCGTCGGACGCGCCGGGCTGATGAAAAAAAATTCTGAGCTCGCGCCTCCCGGTGCCTATGGCGGATACGGGAGCTTAAAACCACATCATGCCGAACTCTGCCGAGGCTGAGCGAGTGACCTAGTATAGTCATCACTTGCGCCTTCAGTCTCGACTTCGTGCTTGCGGCTCGAGAGTGCCGCATTCATAATAAGTAAGAACTGAATGTCTGACTGTCGTCGATGCGTTGACGGCGGCATAGCGGGTCTGAGAAGACGGCACGGCGAATACAGGACGCCGGCTATGAGCCCCCGCAGGCGAACGGCCATCGCGACATGCGCTCCCCTGCCTGGCAGGACGCCT
The DNA here is from genome assembly GCF_046000175.1 of Rhodoplanes sp. SY1. Classification (NCBI taxonomy): domain Bacteria; kingdom Pseudomonadati; phylum Pseudomonadota; class Alphaproteobacteria; order Hyphomicrobiales; family Nitrobacteraceae; genus Rhodoplanes; species Rhodoplanes sp. SY1. Next base: position 11,708 of record NZ_JBEOMB010000122.1, on the reverse strand, counting down.
TGTGGCGGTCGCACCGGCAGTCATCGACTGCGAACGCACAAAAAAGATGGAAGCTCTGCGTTGCCGCATCTTCCTCCGACCAGTCGTTGAGATGGCATGCGACTGGCCGGGCGTCGGTTCGCCGACGACCATGTGATCCTCTGGATCGGGAAACGGAATTGATGACTTGGTCAATGGACATCGCCAAGTCGGGCATGACGAATGCTTCAAGATTCCCTGCCACCTTCGACGGAAAGTCTAACATTCTCCTCCTTGCCTACGATTTTAGATCTGTGGGCCGGGGGGGAGAAAGCTTCTCTGGAAAGTCTTGATTTGCAGATCGACTTGATCTGGGGATTGTTGTTTTCGCAGCCTTGAGCCTGAGGTTGATCCTCCACATGACCTGCGTCACAGCTGGGCTGCTGCGATGCGCAAGGGCTCGCTCCTGCTGCGTTCTCTCCCGCGATGGCTGAAGGCAAGAGGATGGACTGCTCGTTCACAACGTTTTGGGGAAAGGCGTCGCCGTGCAACGAGTCTGGTCCTCGGTATCACCCGTTGGCCTACCATGCCCTCGATGTTGCGGCCGCATTCGAGGCGCTGCTCGGGAAATGGGAAAACGTCGCGCGATCGTTGGCGGCGGCGTTCAGTGCTTCGCCGGACCAGCACTCCGACATCATTCGAACTCTCTCGGCACTCGTCGCGCTCCATGACGTCGGAAAGTTCGCCTGGGCGTTCCAGGCGAAGGTTCCCGATCTTCTCCCCGCGGTATTCCAAACAACTGCGCGACCGAGTCCCTACCGGCACGACCTCGGGGGAGCTCTCTTGTCCGCCGAGGACGAGGGTCTGCGCGCCATTCTCGACACGCTTGTCGCGGATCCGGTTGACGCGACCGCGGTGCTCGACCCGATCTTTTTTCATCATGGTCGGATCCGCGATGCGAGCTACGATCTGATCACCGTCTTTCGTCCGGAAGGTGCAGCTGCAGCACGCAGCTTCACGTCGGCAATTCGCGAGCTCTTCGGTGCCGCCGCATTGCCTCGCCTTCGACCTGGTGCCGCGAGCACATTGTCGTGGCGGCTCGCCGGGCTGGTGGCGCTTGCCGACTGGCTCGGCTCGAATGTCCGCTGGTTCGATTATGCGCCCGGTAATCGCTCCCTCGAAGACTATCTGGCCGAGATCGCCCGCCCCATGGCGCACAAAGCTATCGCGGAAGCCGGACTCGTCGCAGCGGAGCCTTCATCGATCTCAGGATTCGCGGGTCTGACGAGGTCGTCGTTTGCAGCAACTTCGGCGCAGATCTGGGCCGAGACCATCGAGCTCGTGGATGGCGCGGGCCTCTACGTGCTCGAGGACGCGATGGGATCCGGGAAGACAGAAGCCGCGCTCGTGCTCGCGCATCGGCTGATGCAGTCTGGACGCGGCAGCGGCGTGTTCGTGGCTCTGCCGACGATGGCGACGGCCAATGCGCTGTTCGACCGGATGGCGGAACTCTATCGCCGCCTATTCTCCGACGAGAGCACCCCGAGCCTGGCGCTCGCCCATTCGGCTGCCGCCCTGCACCCAGGCTTCCGTCCAGTGCTCGACCTCGGTAGCCGCGAGGACCGCGGCTACGGTGGCGACGCAGGCGATGAGACAGCAAGCGCGCAATGCACCCGCTGGATCGCGGAGGACAGGCGCCGGGCCTTCTTTGCCGACCTAGGTGTCGGGACGATCGATCAAGCCCTCATGGCGGTGCTGCCGGCGACGCACGCACCGATCCGGCAGTTGGGCCTGTCGAGGCGGATCCTGATCATCGACGAGGCGCATGCCTACGACAGCTATATGCAGGAGGAGCTTGCGACACTGATCGAGTTTCAGGCGGCCCTTGGCGGCTCGACCGTCGTTCTCTCGGCGACCCTGCCGACCGTCATCAAGTCGAAGCTCGCAACGGCCTTCTCAGCGGGCCGAACTGGAACCAAAAAGGCGTGCGTCTCGATCTGGTCCTCCGAGTATCCGCTCGCGACTGCAGTCGGCGACAAGGCCCACGAGCTCCCCATCGTGCTCCGTCCCGACCTCGCCCGCACCATCGCGGTGACCCGGATCGATGGTCCCGAGGCTGCAGTCCAGCGGGTCGTCCAGCACGCCCGGGCCGGGGCCGCCGTCGCCTACATCCGCAACACCGTCGATGACGCCATCGACACCGTTTCGCTGCTGGCAGAGCAGGGGGTCGCCGCACAGCTATTCCACGCCCGGTTCGCCCTTGGGGATCGCCTCGCAATTGAGCGGGAGGTGGTCGCGCGGTTCGGACGAGACAGCAATGCAGCCGATCGACGTGGGCGCGTGCTAGTCGCTACGCAGGTGGTCGAGCAGTCGCTCGATCTCGATTTCGATGCGATGGTGACCGACCTCGCGCCCATCGACCTAATGATCCAACGCGCGGGGCGGCTTTGGCGCCACAGCAACCGGGCTAGGGTGCTCGATGGGCCAGTCCTCGAGGTCGTCTCTCCGTTGCCGCATGACGACCCCTCACCAAATTGGCTGGGTGCCATGTTCCCGAGGGCGCAGTGGGTTTACCGCGACCACGCACTCCTGTGGCTCTCCGCCCGTGACTTGTTCGACCGCGGCATGCTGAAGGTGCCGGATGATCTGCGGCCGTTGGTCGAAGGGGTCTACGGGCCGGATGCCGACGCGCGGATACCCGCGGGGCTGATCCGGCAGCGAAACGACTCGTTGGGTAAAGCGCTGGCGGCAGCCGGTCACGCTGGCCAGAACGTCCTCAAATTCCGTGACGGCTATTGGCGGGGCAGTGCTCACGTCTGGCGTGACGATCTCGACGTCCCGACGCGTCTGGCCGAGCCCATGACGACGTTCCGACTGGCGCGCTGGGACGGGCATGTCCTGCGTCCTTGGATCGCCGATTCAGACGAGCGGCACGCATGGCGCTTGTCCGAGCTCTCGGTGCTCACGGCTCGCGCAGCCGGACGAGCGCCGGGATCGCCGGCCGAGGCTGCTGCCGCAGCAATCGAAGCGTCTTGGCGAGGGCGGCACGATTTGGCCGTCGTTCTCCCCCTGGTCGATCCGGATTGGGGAATATCGTTGATCGATGGACGAAATCGCATCGTTTCAGCGAGGTATCACAATGAAACCGGGCTTTCGGTAGGCGCCGCGCCAGACAAGGGAAGCCGGGGAAAAGCCTAGCTTTGGCTTGACGTTTTCGCGTATTTCGCGACCCTCTCACGGCCAGTCCGGCATTGTCCAGGCGGAATTGTCAATCAATGGTAGCGAAAGCGTTCTCGCTTCTCGATCAACCTTGGCTCCCTGTTGTGCGACGAGACTCGAGGAGTGGGGCCGTTCGGCGGGATTGGATCCGCCCTTGCGACATCACCGACCGCATCGAGACAGAGCCGGTGGTCGCGTTCGACTGGCAGCGCGCGGACTTCGACGCCGCGAGCCGCGAGCTCATGATCGGGCTTCTCGCCACCGCGTGCCCACCCAGCGATGATCACGAGTGGATCGATCGCTGGCGATCGCCACCGTCGCCCGATCAATTGGAGGCGTCGTTCGCACCGTTCGCGCATGCCTTCGTGCTCGACGGCGAGGGACCTCGATTCCTGCAAGATCACGAGGACCTCGTCGCCGAGCCGCAGAGCATTGCTGGCCTTCTGATCGACAGTCCGGGCGAAAACACGGTCGAGAAGAATCTCGACCTCTTCACGAAGCGCGGCCGAATTCCTGCGCTGGCTCGTGCGACCGCGGCAATTGCCCTGTTCACCCTGCAAAGTCAGGCTCCGGCTGGTGGAGCCGGGAACCGAGTGTCGATGCGAGGCGGCGGTCCACTCACGACCCTCGCACTCCCTGCGACGCCTGCCTCACTTTGGCATCTTCTTTGGCTCAATGTTCCGAGCTACCCGGGCCCCGCCGACGGCGACCTGCATCTGGTCTTCCCCTGGCTCGCGCCGACCCGAACCTCGGAGGACAAGAAGCCGCCGACGACGCCGGCCGATATCGACCCGGATGGCCGCCAGTGCTTCTGGGGTATGCCGCGGCGCATTCGCTTGGACTTTCGTCCTGCGGCCACCGACGAGCTCTGCGCCCTGACGGGTGGCCAGGACGCGGTGATGGTCGAGGCCTATCGGGCGCGTCCTTGGGGCGTGAGCTACGCGGCAGTGCCGCATCCCCTCTCGCCCATGTATCGGCCCAAACCCACGGACGTCGCGTGGTTCTACACGCACCCTCAGCCGGACGGCATCACCTACCGGCATTGGGTCGATCTCGTCGCCGACAGCGACTCGACGGCGTCTCGCCGGCGAGCAACGTGTGTCGCGGCATCGCGAGCCCGGCTCGGGTTGCTGCGGCAATCGCGAGCGGCCCGGTTGCTCGCCTGCGGCTACGACATGGACAACATGAAGGCTCGCGGCTTTGTCGAAGCCGAGATGCCATTGTTTGCCGGCCCAGGATCCCAGCGTCTGGACATGTTCGCACGACGTCTCGTCTCGGCGGCGGAAGTCGTGGCGTTGTCCATGGCGAGGTTCGTCGGCGACGCGCTCGGCATCGATAAGTCCGATGCCACCGCACGGGCGTCTCTACGGGAAAGGCTGTTCACCGAGTCTCAGACGGCCTTTTTCGGCGTGATCGACGATGCGGCCGGCCGACTGGAATCCGACCCGGATCAACCGGATTTCGCCGAGCCGTTGGCGCGACGATTTCTCGATGACGTTCTGCAGCCGACGGCGACGCGCCTCTTCGACGAGGCGGTGCCGCTCTCGGACATAGACACTCGCTCGCTCGCCAAGGCAGTGCGCGCCCGACTGTCGCTGACCCTCATGCTGAAGGGACACGGTCGGGACGGCGCTGCGTTGCTCAGTGCACTCGGGCTTCCAACGGAAGTCTCGGCCGAGAAGAAACCGCGTAAGGGCCGCCGCAAAGGCGCCGAGGAGCCGACATCATGAGCGACGAAACCGCTGGCGACCTGAACGCACCAGTCGAGACGACGAGGGCGCAGGATTGGTGGCGTGACCTGGACAAGCGAGATCGCGCTGCCAAGGCACGGCTGAAGCGGGCCGACTTCGACGCTGCCGTGATCGACGAGGCCACGCTGCGACTGTTCCGCTACCTCGGACGTCGCCGCCGGCACGACCTGTCACGGGTTGCTGCTCTGGCCATGGTGCTCGCCGCCGTGCGTCAGGACACCGGGCGCAACAAGACGTTCGCTCGGCAGATCGGCTTCTCCAGAATGCCGACTGATCCGCAGAGGCCCGAAGCCGACAACAAGCCGGTGCTCTCGGTGCTCCGATTCAAGCGTCTGATGAGCACGGCCAACAGCCCGGATCCGACGTCCGAAGATCTTGCAGAGCTCGCTCGCCAGTTCCGCCGCGCGGTGGATCTGCTCGGTGGCGCGGCCAATGTCGAGGACATCAAAAGCGTCGTGCTCGGCTGGCATCGGCAGGAGACGCGTCGCGACTTCGCGTTCGAATACTACGGTGCCGGGATAGCCTCGCCGCAGCGAGGAGCGACATCCGACCCGGAGGCTTCATCCCATTCGTCCGAACATCTCGTCTCTGCTTGAGGGCCCCTAGATGGCTACGACTGCCCAGACCGCCCGCTTTCTGCAGCTTCATCTGCTGACGTTCTATCCGCCCGCCAATCTCAACCGTGACGACACCGGACGGCCGAAGAGTGCCGTGATCGGTGGAGAGGCGCGCTTGCGCGTCTCGTCGCAGGCTCTCAAGCGCGCCTGGCGCACCTCCGATGTCTTCGCCAAGAAGCTCGACGGACACCGTGGCGAACGCACCCAGCGGCTCGGCGCCGTGTTGGAAGCTCATCTGCTGTCGAAGGGGACGTCGGCGGAGGAGGCGCGTGCGATCGCTCGCGAGATCGCCGGCGCCTTCGGCAAGGTGAAGAGCGAGAAAGACGATAATCCGACCTACACCGAGCAGCTCGCATTCGTGTCCCCGGAGGAGCGAGCGGCCGCGATCGAGTTCTCCGAGGCGCGTGCGGCCAAGACGAAGGATGCTCCGGACAAGAAAGCGCTCGTCCTCGCCCTCCTGCGCAAGACGGACACGGCCGCCGATATCGCCATGTTCGGCCGAATGCTGGCCGATGCGCCGGAGTTCAATCGCGAGGCGGCGGTCGCCGTGTCGCATGCGTTCACCACTCATCGCGTGGTGATCGAGGACGACTATTACACGGCAGTCGACGATCTCAAGCGCCCCTCCGAAGACGCTGGTGCAGGATTCGTCGGCGAGGCGGGGTTCGGATCGGGCGTGTTCTATCTCTACATCTGCGTCGACCGTGACCTGCTCCGACGCAATCTCGATGGCAATGCTGCACTGACCGGCACGGCGATCGAGGCCTTGGTGGAGGCCGCTGCCCAGGTCGGTCCGTCCGGCAAGCGGGCGAGCTATGCGAGCCTCGCTCGCACCTCGTTCATTCTCGCCGAGAAGGGCGACGCCGCGCCGCGCACGCTGGCGGCCGCCTTCGTGCGGCCGATCGGAGCCGAGCGAGGCGTCAACGATTATCTCGCCGCCTCTGTCCGCGAACTCCGCACCACCCGTGAAAAGTTCGAGCGAGCTTATGGTGCCGAGGGCGTGCGGACGCTCGAGATGAACTGCGTCGATCCGAGCGAGGGGGGAACTGCGACGCTCGCGGATCTCGTCCGCTTCGCGCGTGAGCCGTGAGCCATGCAGGTCCTCGTGTTCACGCTCGCCGCGCCGATGATGGCGTTCGGCGAGATTGCCGTCGACGAGCGTCGGGGGACCGCGTCGCGACCGACGCGATCGGCCGTGATCGGTCTCCTTGCCGCCGCGCTCGGGATACCCCGGGCGGATCCGCGCCAGGCGGCCCTCGCCGAGGGCTACGACATTGCTGTGCGCACCGACTTGGCGGGGCGACTGCTGGCCGACTACCACACCGTGCAGGTTCCATCGGCCAGTGCGGTCTCGAAAGCTGCCAAGAGCGCAGGGCGGCGACCCACCACGCGGGCCGAGGAGCTCGCAGTCGGCGATCTCGGCACCAAGCTGACCCGGCGCGACTATCTCACCGATGCGGCCTTCACGGTGCTGATCGTGGCGCGGGACGGCGCCCCGGTGCCGCTCGAGGAGGTCGCGAGCGCCTTGGAGCGCCCGACCTGGCGGCTGTCCGCGGGTCGGCGATCGTGTCCGCTGGGATTGCCGCCATCACCCCGCGTCGTGGAGGCAGCGACGGTGATCGAGGCGTTCATGGCCTACGACGTCGCCGAGGAGGCGATCCCTGAGCGCGCCGCTCTGAAGTCGCTGTTCCGGAAGGATCGGCCGGTCGATGCAAGCGCGCCGGCGCCGATGCCGATCGCTGCGGATGTCGGTCTCGCTCCGGTGCTCGGCTTTACGGTGACGCGTCGCGAGACCCGACGTGACGCGGTCGCCGATCGCCGGCGCTGGCAATTCGCCCCCCGTGTGGAATTGGTCGGTCAGGCCGTCGCGACGGGGGACCGGACGCGATGACCAGCCTGTTTCTCACCCGAGCCAAGCTGAGGCGAGATCCCGACGTCGCCACGCTGCAGCGGATCCTGCTTCCAGAAGAGTCCGACCGGCGCCTCGAGGCCACACACCATCTCGTGTGGTCGCTGTTCGCCGGCGACGCCGATGCGCGACGGGATTTCCTGTTTCGTGAGACGACCCGACCGGGCGGACGACCGACATTCCTGGTCCTTTCGGCGCGTCCACCCCGCTCGGAAGCCCGCCTGTTCGAGATCGAAACCAAGCCGTTCGCGCCCGAGCTCGCGCCCGGTGACCGGCTCCGCTTCGAGCTCCACGCCAATCCGACCATCCAGGCCGAGAATCCGAAGACGGGGACCAAGGGGCGCTACGACGTGATGACGATGGCCGTCATGCGCCTGCCGGAGAAAGTCTCTCAGGCGGAGAAGGCGCGCGCTGTCGAGGACGCGGCACGCCGCTGGTTGGGACGACAGGCGCTTTCGGCCGGATTCGAGATCCTGGAGCGGTTCGACCCGGAGCTCGAGCCGGACGCCGATGCTCCGCCAGGTTTCGACCGCGCAGCCTGCGATATAGACGAGGAGCCGGTCGCGCTGCTCGCCAGCGGATTTCAGTCGGCGGCGGTGCCCGGCAGGCGAACAGCGCGTTTCGGCCTGATCGACTACGCCGGGGTTTTGACGGTCTCCGATCCGACGGCACTCCTCGCCGGGATCTCCAAGGGGTTCGGTCGGGCCAAGGCCTATGGCTGTGGGCTGATGCTGATCCGGCGAGCGTGAGCGATGACGGGAGACTCCGAACGTCAGGGTTCCACGGGGTCCGGCAAAGGTCTCCCCGGGCTCGAACCGCCGCGTCCGCTCCCGCTGAAGGAACGCTCCTCGATCATCTTCGTGGAGCGGGCACAAATCGACGTCCTCGACGGGGCCTTCGTGGCACTCGACGCGAATGGAGTGCGGGTCCACATTCCAGTTGGCGCGTTTGCCTGCATCATGCTGGAGCCCGGGACGCGAGTGAGCCATGCCGCGGTGTCGCTCGCGGCACGAGCCGGAACGCTGCTCGTGTGGGTCGGCGAAGCCGGGGTGCGCCTCTACGCATCCGGACAGCCCGGCGGGGCGCGGTCGGACAGGCTGCTCTATCAGGCACGTTTGGCGCTGGACGACGTCGCCCGGCTGAAGGTCGTGCGCGCGATGTATGCGAAACGCTTCGGCGAGGCTGCGCCCGAGCGCCGTTCGGTCGACCAACTCCGTGGCATCGAAGGTGTGCGCGTCCGGGAAACGTATGCGCTGCTCGCTCGACAGCACGGCGTCGCGTGGCGGCGTCGTGATTACGACCCCCAAGCGTGGGATGCCTCCGACGTTCCGAACAAATGCCTTTCGGCGGCCACGTCGTGCCTGCACGGGCTTGCAGAAGCGGCTGTTCTGGCGGCCGGCTATGCGCCGGCGATCGGATTTCTGCACACCGGTAAGCCACTGTCCTTCGTCTACGACATCGCCGACCTATTCAAGTTCGAAACCGTGGTGCCGGTCGCCTTCGAAATCGCCGCTAAGGCCGGACAGGGGCGCATTGCCGGTTCGATCGAGATGCAGGTCCGTCGTGCCTGTCGCGATGCCTTCCGCCGCACCGACCTGCTGACGCGAATCATCCCTTCGATCGAGGAGGTGCTGTCGGCGGGGGGCTTGCCCATGCCCGAGCCTTCGGAAGAAGCGATGCCGCCGGCCTTCAGCGACGGGGAGCCCTCCGGGGATGCTGGTCATCGTGGTTGAAAACGCCCCGGACCGGCTCCGGGGGCGGCTTGCGGTTTGGCTGCTCGAGGTTCGTGCGGGCGTCTATGTCGGCGTGTTCTCTCGACGGACCCGCGAGCGGATTTGGAAGCTGGTTCAGGCCTCGATCGGGGATGGCAACGCGGTGATCGCCTGGAGCGCGCCGACGGACGCCGGATTCGAGTTCGACACGGTCGGGACGAACAGGCGCGAGCCGGTCGACTTCGACGGCTTCAAGCTCGTGAAATTCCTGTCGCCTGCGTCGAGACCTACTGCCTGACCTCGGTGGGAGTCGCTACCGCGCCGGGCGGAAGATGAGCCGAAATCGTCGGTGCGCTGTTTGACATCGTAAGAACCACGAGCCCTCAATGGCTTGCTGGAAGAGCATTCCCCACGCCCGTGGGGATGAACCGGCTCACATCGCCGAGCCCTGTGTCCGCGAGACGCATTCCCCACGCCCGTGGGGATGAACCGATCGAGATCACCCCGCACGGCCGCTCGACCCGGCATTCCCCACGCCCGTGGGGATGAACCGCTCGCCGCGCTCGCGGCCTGACGTACTGCGTCGCATTCCCCACGCCCGTGGGGATGAACCGGCGATCCATCGCGGGCAGGTCGCGGCTGGATCGCATTCCCCACGCCCGTGGGGATGAACCGTCCGACGTAATCGCCCGGGTGCGCGCCGCGATGCATTCCCCACGCCCGTGGGGATGAACCGCCGTCAGGACCTGACCATGCCGCTCCCCTACCGCATTCCCCACGCCCGTGGGGATGAACCGGTGCTGCAGCGGGCCTGCGGCGTCGACCAGGAGCATTCCCCACGCCCGTGGGGATGAACCGATTCATCGCCCGCCCTCCTCTCGGCGCGCCTCGCATTCCCCACGCCCGTGGGGATGAACCGTTTCTGTTATCTTTTATTGGAATAAGGAAGACGCATTCCCCACGCCCGTGGGGATGAACCGCCGTCCTGCCTCACCCGCTTCGGGAGCTGATCGCATTCCCCACGCCCGTGGGGATGAACCGCCCTGCAGCCGCTCGCATTCGCGCGGCAGAAGGCATTCCCCACGCCCGTGGGGATGCGCCGAGATCGACCTGATGGGGCCGAACTCGACCGCATTCCCCACGCCCGTGGGGATGAACCGGCTGATCTTGATGATTGACCCGCGGCTTCCACGCATTCCCCACGCCCGTGGGGATGAACCGGATCAGGGCATTCCGCCGGCTGAGCTGAAGAAGCATTCCCCACGCCCGTGGGGATGAACCGTCGTGTGGCGTGACGACAAGCAAATCTGCTCGGCATTCCCCACGCCCGTGGGGATGAACCGAAGGGTGATCGCGTTCACTTCTCGCTCGTCAAGCATTCCCCACGCCCGTGGGGATGAACCGGCGCGCGCCGAGATGGTCGACGAGCATGTCGTGCATTCCCCACGCCCGTGGGGATGAACCGGCCGACACCGGGCCGTCCGATGCCGGGGATGAGCATTCCCCACGCCCGTGGGGATGAACCGCGGGAGGGGACCGTCGTGTCCCGGCGCAAGTTGCATTCCCCACGCCCGTGGGGATGAACCGTCCCGCAGCGTATCCAGCGCCCGTCCCAACGTGCATTCCCCACGCCCGTGGGGATGAACCGGAGGCCGGCAAGCTCGCGGCGAAACGTTACGAGCATTCCCCACGCCCGTGGGGATGAACCGAACGGCGACCTGGTGTCGTTCGTGCCCCGGCCGCATTCCCCACGCCCGTGGGGATGAACCGGCGCCGCCGGCCGTGAATGTCGTCCGCTCCCTGCATTCCCCACGCCCGTGGGGATGAACCGCGCGATCCCGCGGGCCGCTAGGGTGGTAGCGGGCATTCCCCACGCCCGTGGGGATGAACCGGTGACGGGGCAGGGCCATGGCCGTCACTCCGCGCATTCCCCACGCCCGTGGGGATGAACCGGCGCTGGCCGACCCGCCCCGCACCACCGACGGGCATTCCCCACGCCCGTGGGGATGAACCGACGCTGGAGGCGTCGACGACCGCGCACACGGCGCATTCCCCACGCCCGTGGGGATGAACCGATGGAATGCTGAAATGCAGGTCGACCTCACCAGCGTTCCCCACGCCCGTGGGGATGAACCGCTCGAGAACCCGCTTGGCGGGCTGACGGACGAGCGTTCCCCACGCCCGTGGGGATGAACCGAACTGCTCCGGGATGCCGAGTTCCGCGAGCGAGCGTTCCCCACGCCCGTGGGGATGAACCGTGGTGAACGTCATCAAGCCCGGCGTCGTCGGGGCGTTCCCCACGCCCGTGGGGATGAACCGTTCACCCCGCCCCCGCCGATCGGACCGACGTAGCATTCCCCACGCCCGTGGGGATGAACCGGTCTGCGACCTGGTGTCGTTCGTGCCCCGGCCGCATTCCCCACGCCCGTGGGGATGAACCGGCGCCGCCGGCCGTGAATGTCGTCCGCTCCCTGCATTCCCCACGCCCGTGGGGATGAACCGCGCGATCCCGCGGGCCGCTAGGGTGGTAGCGGGCATTCCC
>NZ_JBEOMB010000121.1:0-9290 GCF_046000175.1 Rhodoplanes sp. SY1 | reverse complement strand
GGGCGGCGCCGCCCGGCCGGGGAGGCGGGCGCGCAGATCGATCGCCGCGTCGAGAAGGCCGACCACCATCACCAGGAGCAGGGGCCAGCCGAACACCAGCACGGCCGCGTAGAGCGTGGTGAGCACCAGGGCGCGGCTCTTCACCCGGCGGCTCAGCGCGTGCAGCACCGAGAAGCCGAGCGCCGTGAAGGCGACCGACAGGGTCGCGGCGACGATGCCGGAGAGCAGGCCGGCGAGGCCGGGCAGCAGCGAGGCGGCGATCGCGGCCGCGAACGCGACGGCCGAGATCAGCGGGAACGAGATCTCGGAGAGTGCCGGCCACGGGCGCGGCAGCCGACCCGACAGTCCGACCGCCTTGCCGGCCAGCCACAGGTTGAACAGGAGCGTCGTCGTCATCAGCGAGGCGGCGGCCGGCGGCAGCGCGATCGCCAGGAACGTGAAGATCGCGTCCGAGTCGGAGACGCCGGGCAGGCCGGGCTCGCCGTTGCGCCCGCGGAACACCCGGGCGAAGCCGTCCCGCAGCGTGGTGCGGATCTCCTCGAGGTCGCTGCCGAAGGTCGGCAGCGCCATCATGACGGAGAGCGCGCCGAGCACCGCGGCCCACAGCACGATGCGGCCGACCGGATACCAGTCGAGCGTCGGGTTGGCCGGATCGCCGCCGGAGCGCGCCAGCAGCGCGAGATACGACAGCCACCAGCCGGGCAGCGCGAGGCCGAGCAGGAAGACGAGGAAGAACAGCGTGCCGAACCAGGCGGCGAGGGCGGCCGTGCCGGCGAGCGCGGCGAGCAGGCCGGCCCAGTGGCTCCAGCCGAGCGCCGCGATCATGATCGGCAGCGGCGCCAGATAGAACAGCAGCATCGACAGGGTCGACCCGGCCGCGAGGGCCGCGAAGGTCAGGGCTGCCACGGCGCCGGCCCCGAGGCCGACCAGGATGAACTGGATCATCGTCTCGCTGTCCCGCTCGAGGAGCGGTTAGAGGCGGATCAGCGTCGCGCTCGCGGTGCATGCACCGAGGTCGCGACCGTCCGTCCCAACCAGAGGATCGGCCCGCGATGCACGAGGCAGGCGGGCCGAAGGTCTTTGGACGACGTGTCGTCGGTCTTCGTCAGGGCCGTCGCGAGGATCGGGCCGACAGGCGTCGGCCCGAACTCACCGCGATCAGCGGATCACGTAGGGCAGCAGCCCGAGGAAGCGGGCGCGCTTGATGGCGCGCGCGAGCTCGCGCTGCTTCTTGGCCGACACCGCGGTGATGCGGCTCGGCACGATCTTGCCGCGCTCGGAGATGTAGCGCTGCAGAAGCCGCACGTCCTTGTAGTCGATCTTCGGGGCATTGGCGCCGGAGAACGGGCAGGTCTTGCGACGGCGGAAGAACGGGCGGCGGGCGCCGCCGGCAGAGGCCATGGCCATGATGATCAATCCTCGCTGGCGTCGTCGGCGGCGGCGGCTTCGACACGGTCCTCACGCGGCGGGCGGCCGTCGCGGTCGCGGCGCGGGCCGCGGTCGCCACGATCACCCCGGTCGCGGTCGCGATCGCCCGGGCGGCGGTCGCCCCGGTCGCCGCGCTCGTCGCGGTCGCGGTCGGACTTGCGCATCATGGCCGACGGACCGGCCTCGAGCTCGTCCACCTTCACGGTGAGGGTGCGCAGCACGTCCTCGTTGATGCGCTGCTGGCGCTCGACCTCGGCCACGGCGGCCGCCGGGGCGTCGAGATTGAGCAGCGTGAAATGCGCCTTGCGGTTCTTGTTGATCCGGTAGGTCAGGGACTTCACGCCCCAGTACTCGACCTTGGCGACGGATCCGCCGAGGCTCTCGATGACGCCCTTGTACTGGGTCGTCAGCTCCTCGACCTGCTGCGCCGAGAGATCCTGGCGCGCCAGATAGACATGCTCGTAGAGCGGCATGGAATGCCTTTCCCTGGTTCGTGGCGGCTCGTCCGACGCGAAGCCCTTCGTGCCCTTCGGGAAAGGCGCGAAAGAAAGCTCTGAAGGCGGGAACACCGGACGCCGGATCCCCGAAGGATCCTGCCGCTCCCTCCCTTGCGGGAAGGCATAGCCGTCCGTTCAGCCCCCGGCCGGAGCCGAGCCGAAGCGCGCCTTATACGGCTTTCCGGCGCGAACGCAAGTTCTCGGCGCGAACGCAAGTGAGGTGGCCGGGCGCGGCAGCGTCCGGCCGGAGGCGTGGCGTGGCCGCGGGGGAGGGCCGCTCAGGCCGGGACGGCCGCCGGGAAGTCGGTGCCGAGCGTCACCGCCTCCCAGCGGTCCATCTCCGCGATGACGGCGTCGAGCTTGACCCGGGTGCGGCGCAGGGCATCCGAGCCGAGCAGCAGGTGGAGCGGCGGCTCCGCCGCGTTCACGGCCGCCAGGATCGCCTGGGCGCCCCGCTCCGGGTTGCCGACCTGGTTGCCGCCCATCGTCTCGAAGGCGGCCGCGCTGCGGCCGACCGTCGCCGCATAGGCATCGCCCGCCTTGGCGCTCCAGCGGATCGAGTGGGCCGACAGGAAGTCGGTCCGGAAGGCGCCGGGTGCCACCGCCGTCACCTTGATCCCGAGCGGTTCGACCTCGAGGGCGAGGCCCGCCGACAGGCCTTCCAGCGCGTATTTCGCCGCCGCGTAGAGGCCGGCGCCGGGGCCCGGCGCCCGCCCGGCGACCGACGTGATGTTGACGATGTGGCCCGACCCCTGGGCGCGCAGACGGGGCAGCGCCGTGCGGATCACCCGGAACGGGCCGAACACGTCGACGGCGAAGAGCTGCGCGACCTCGGCGTCGGTCGCCTGCTCGATCGCGCCCAAAAGCCCGTAGCCCGCATTGTTGACGATCACGTCGAGCGGCCGGCCGGCCTCGCCGGCGATCGCGAAGGCGCGCTCGACCGTCGCCTCGACGGCCGGACCGTCGGCCATGTCGAGGGTGAGCACGTGCAGCCGGCCGGGCGCGGCCGGGAGGTCGGGGGTGCCGCTGCGCACCGTGCCGATCACGGTGTCGCCGGTCGCGAGCGCGGCACGGGCGAGGGCGAGGCCGAGGCCGCGCGAGATGCCGGTGATGAACCAGGTCTTCATAGGTCGTCTCCTGTGACGACCGGAAGATGGGCAGGTCCTTGCGGTTAAATAATACGACGAAAATTGCGAGGGCTTGTAAGCTGTCCTAAAAAATCGGACAATGCCGCCGGGAGATTGCGCCATGGATCCGCTCCTGTCGGGAAGCGACTTCAATCAGCTCCGCGCCTTCGTGGCGTGGGCGAGCTGTCGAGCTTCAGCCGCGCCGCCGAGCTGCTCGGCGTGTCGCCCTCGGCGCTGAGCCAGACGGTGCGGGGCCTGGAGGAGCGGGTCGGCGTCGGCTCCTCAACCGCACCACCCGCAGCGTCGCCCTGACGCCGGCCGGCGAGATCCTCCTGCGGCGGGTGCGGCCCGCCGTGGCGGAGCTCGGCGACGCGCTCGGCGAGGCGCGGGCGAGCCGCGGGCGGCCGGCCGGCGTCGTGCGCATCCATGCGTTCCGCAGCGCCGCCGAGACCTGCCTGGCGCCGATCCTGCCGGCCTTCGCAGAGGCCTATCCGGACATCGTGCTCGACGTCACGCTGGACGACGCCGTGGTCGACATGGTGGCGGGCGGCTTCGACGCCGCGATCCGGCTCGGCGAGGTGATCGAGCGCGACATGGTCGCGGTGCGGATCGGCCCCGACCTGCGGCACGTCCCCGTCGCTGCTCCCGGCTACCTGGCCGCCCACGGGGCGCCGGCCCATCCGCGCGATCTCGTCCACCACCGCTGCATCCGCTGGCGCTGGCCCGGCCATCTGATGCCCTATGCCTGGGAGTTCTTCGAGAACGGGACCTGGTTCGAGGTGGCGGTCGACGGGCCGTTGATCGTCAACGACAAGGAGATGGCGCTGCGTGCGACCCTGGCGGGCGTCGGCATCGGGTTTCCGGTCGAGCGGACCGTGGCCGAGCATGTCGCGGCGGGCCGGCTGGTGCGGCTCCTGGAGCCGTGGTGCGCGTTCTTCCCGGGGCTGCACCTGTGCTATCCGCGTCAGCGCCAGATGGCGCCGGCGCTGCGCGCCTTCGTCGACGCGCTGCGAAATCCGCAAGCGAATCTGCCAGCCAAGGCGGGCTCGGGGTAGGGCCGCGGGGCCGCCCCGGCCGTAGTAAGTGACTGCCCCACTTGACTTTGAGGCCCCCGACGGTGTGTTAGCGCGCTAATTCGCAGGAGGGAGCACCATGGCGGTCGCATTCGTATTTCCCGGCCAGGGCAGCCAGGCCGTCGGCATGGGCAAGGCGCTCGCGGAGAATTTCCCGGCCGCCCGGGCCGTGTTCGACGAGGTCGACGAGGCGCTCGGCGACAAGCTCTCGGCAATCGTGTTCGAGGGGCCGGCCGAGACCCTCATGCTCACCGAGAACGCGCAGCCCGCGCTGATGACCGTCTCGCTCGCCGCGCTGCGCGTGCTGGAGCAGGAGGCGGGCGTCGACCTCGCCCGCGACGCCATGTTCGTCGCCGGCCATTCGCTCGGCGAGTACTCGGCGCTCGCCGCCGCCGGCGCCCTGTCGGTCGCCGACACGGCGCGGCTCGTGCGCACCCGCGGCCGTGCCATGCAGAAGGCCGTGCCGGTCGGCGTCGGCGCCATGGCGGCGCTGCTCGGGCTCGAGTTCGACGCGGCGGCCGAGATCGCCCGCGAGGCCGCCGAGGGCGCCGTCTGCCAGGCCGCCAACGACAATGGCGGCGGTCAGGTGGTGGTCTCCGGCGACAAGGCCGCGGTCGAGCGCGCCGTCGAGATCGCCAAGGGCCGCGGCGCCAAGCGCGCGACGCTGCTGCCGGTGTCCGCCCCGTTCCACTGCACCCTGATGGCGCCGGCCGCCGACGTGATGGCCGAGGCGCTCGCCAACGTCACGGTGCGCCAGCCGGTCGTCCCGGTGGTGGCGAACGTCAAGGCGGCGCCGATCACCACGCCGGCCGAGATCGTCGCGGCGCTGGTCGCGCAGGTCACCGGCACGGTGCGCTGGCGCGAATCGGTCGCCTTCATGGCGCAGGCCGGCGTGACGAGCTTCTACGAGGTCGGCGCCGGCAAGGTGCTCACCGGTCTGGTCAAGCGCATCGCCGACGGCGCGACCGGCACGGCGATCGGCTCGCCCGCCGACGTCGCGAGCTTCGTCGCGGCCCGCGCCGCGGCGCTCCAGCAGGGCGCGGCGTGATGTTCGATCTCACCGGCAAGACGGCGCTCGTCACCGGCGCGACCGGCGGCATCGGCGGCGCCATCGCCACGGCGCTGCACGCCCAGGGCGCGACGGTCGCGATCTCCGGCACCAAGGCCGACAAGCTCGAGGCGCTGGCCGCCGCGCTCGGCGACCGCGTCCACGCGCTGCCGTGCAATCTCGCCGACCGCGCCGAAGTCGAAAAGCTCGTCCCGGCGGCGGAGGCCGCGCTCGGCCAGCTCGACATCCTGATCAACAATGCCGGCCTGACGCGCGACAATCTCTTCATGCGCATGAAGGATGCCGAGTGGGACGACGTCATCGCGGTCGATCTCACGGCCGCCTTCGTGCTGGCGCGCGCCGCCGTGAAGGGCATGATGCGTCGCCGCTTCGGTCGAATCGTCTCGATCACGTCGGTGGTCGGCGTCTCGGGCAATCCGGGGCAGGGCAACTACGCCGCCGCCAAGGCCGGCATGATCGGCATGAGCAAGGCGCTCGCCCAGGAGGTCGCCTCGCGCGGCATCACGGTGAACTGCGTCGCGCCGGGCTTCATCCAGACCGCGATGACCGACGTGCTCAACGACAAGCAGCGCGAGACGGTGCTGTCGCGGGTGCCGGCCGGCCGGCTCGGAACCAGCGAGGAGATCGCCGCGGCGGTCGTCTATCTGGCCTCCGATCAGGCCGCCTACACGACCGGTCAGACACTCCATGTAAACGGTGGCATGGTAATGATCTGATTGAGTTTTTTCAGTCCGCACAGGGATCGCGTGCGGCCCTCCCTGCACTTCTGGTCAAGCCTGAGGAAGTATGATAACCGATCCGCTGGGCTGGACGAGGAAGTGCGACGGGGCTGGGGCTACGGCATGCACCCCTTGGCCGGATGAGCGTTCAACAGCGTCCATCGAGATGGCTGCCGGGCGACACCTGCCGCATGCGGCGGCGGTGCGTCGGGTGAAATGCCGAAAGCACGAGGGTTAGCAATGAGTGATATTGGCGAGCGGGTCAAAAAGATCGTCGTGGAGCACCTCGGCGTCGAGCCCGAGAAGGTGACCGAGAGCGCGAGCTTCATCGACGATCTGGGCGCCGACAGCCTCGACACCGTCGAACTCGTGATGGCGTTCGAGGAGGAGTTCGGCTGCGAGATCCCGGACGACGCCGCCGAGACGATCCTGACGGTGGGCGACGCCGTCAAGTTCCTCGAGAAGAACGCCAAGAGCTGAATTACGCCGAACGCCGCCACCGCAGGCCTCCGGGCCTGCGGTGCTGCCCCGCCCGAGGTCGCTGCTGTTCGTCGCCGATGAGCCCGCGCTGAGCGTTCTTCAGACCGGGCCGGGTCTCCCACCGTGGCGGCTCTGGCCATGGCGGAACGCCGCGGTCGGATGCGTGCGAGACCGCTTCGCGAACGAACCGCCCGAGACGGTTGCAGTGGGACGCGGCGAGCCGGCCGGTGCGGGACAAGTGACATGAGACGCGTTGTCGTCACGGGATTGGGCATGGTGACGCCGCTCGGATGCGGCGTCGAGCCGACGTGGAAGCGCCTTCTGGCCGGCGAGAGCGGGGCCCGGAAGATCGACAGGTTCGAGGTGGCCGATCTGCCGGCCAAGATCGCCTGCACGCTGCCGCGCGGCGACGGCTCCGACGGGACCTGGAATCCCGACCAGTGGATGGAGCCCAAGGAGCAGCGCAAGGTCGACGACTTCATCGTCTACGCGATGGCGGCGGCCAAGCAGGCGCTCGACGATTCGGGCTGGCATCCCGCGTCCTACGACGATCAGATCACGACCGGCGTGATGATCGGCTCCGGCATCGGCGGCCTCGAAGGTATCGCCGAGACGGCCGTGCTGCTGAAGGAGCGTGGCCCGCGCCGCGTCTCGCCGTTCTTCATCCCGGGCCGTCTGATCAATCTCGCCTCCGGCTACGTGTCGATCGCGCACGGCCTCAAGGGTCCGAACCACGCCGTCGTCACAGCCTGCTCGACCGGCGCGCATGCGATCGGTGATGCGGCCCGCCTGGTCGCGCTCGGTGACGCCGACGTGATGGTCGCGGGCGGCGCAGAATCGCCGATCTGCCGCATCTCGATCGCCGGCTTCTCGGCCTGCCGGGCGCTGTCGACCGGCTTCAACGACGAGCCGACCCGCGCCTCGCGTCCCTACGACAAGGACCGCGACGGCTTCGTGATGGGCGAGGGCGCCGGCGTGGTGATTCTCGAGGAGTACGAGCACGCCAAGGCGCGCGGCGCGAAGATCTACGCCGAGGTGATCGGCTACGGGATGTCGGGCGACGCCTATCACATCACGGCGCCGTCCGAGGACGGCGACGGCGCCTTCCGCTGCATGTCGATGGCGATCAAGCGGGCCGGCATCCAGACCTCCGAGATCGACTACATCAACGCCCACGGCACCTCGACGCCGCTCGGCGACGAGATCGAGCTCGGCGCCGTGCAGCGCATCGTCGGCAACGATGCGTCGCGAGTCGCGATGTCGTCGACCAAGTCGTCGGTCGGCCATCTGCTCGGCGCCGCCGGCGCCGTCGAGGCGATCTTCTCGGTGCTGGCGATCCGCGACGGCATCGCGCCGCCGACCATCAATCTCGACAACCCATCGGTCGACACGCCGATCGATCTGGTGCCTCATCAGGCGAAGAAGCGCGAGATCAACGTCGCGCTGTCGAACTCCTTCGGGTTCGGCGGCACCAACGCGTCGCTGGTTTTCCGCCGCGTCCAGTAGAACAGTCCGGTCTCGGCCGGGCGGCTCACCGCCGCCCGGTCGCCGCCGTCGGCCGTCGTCACGCGGCTGCCGGTGTCCGAAGGGAACCGCCGCGCCCCTCGCGGCAGGCCCCTCCGGCGGCCGAGCGCCCGTCCGTCGCGGCTGGCGCGAGGGTCCGCGAGGAGACCGGCGTGCTCGATAAATTGGCCACAATCCCGAGGGTATTAGTCACCCCGACGGGCTTCCGCAGGGGGGCCGGCGCCGGGCGCGCCGCCGCCCGGTCGGCCGCCCGTTCCGATCGTCACGCCCCGCCGGGAAGGCTCGCCGAGATCGCGGGTTCTCGAACGGTCCCACCGGTCATGGTCCCACCGGTCATGGTCCCACGGATCACGGCCCACCGGGTTCTGGAGCTGCCTGCACGATGAGCTCGAACGACACGCCGCGCGGCCCGGGCGCGCCGCCTCCCGCCGAGACGAAGCGCATCGCCCCGCGCAGCCCGCGGGCCGCGCTGGAGCCCGAGCGCGTCCCGGCGCCGGTGCGCCGCTCGGCGCGGGCGCGTCACCCGCTGGTGGTCATCGGCAACGCGATCTTCACGTTCCTGGTCCTGCTCGCCGTGGTGGTCGGCGGCGCCGTGTGGGTCGGCAAGCAGCGGCTCGACGACGTCGGCCCGCTCGCCGAGGAGAAGTCCGTGCTGATCCCGCGCGGCGCCGGCATCCGCGACATCGCCGACCAGCTCGTCCGCGAGGGCGTCATCGACCATCCCTGGACGTTCGTCGGCGCCGTGGTGTTCCGCAAGGCGCGCGAGGACCTGAAGTCCGGCGAGTATCTGTTCCAGAAGCAGGCCTCGCTCGGCGACGTGATCGACACGCTGGTCGAGGGCAAGGTGGTGCAGCACACCATCACGGTCCCGGAGGGGCTGACCTCGGAGCAGATCGTCCAGCGGCTGCTCGAATCCGACCTCCTGGCCGGCAACATCCGCGAGATCCCGCGCGAGGGCTCGCTGCTGCCGGAGACCTACAAGGTGGTGCGCGGCACGCCGCGCGATCAGGTGATCCAGCGCATGCAGCAGGCCCAGCGCCGCGTGCTGCAGGAGGTCTGGGACCATCGGATGGCCGACCTGCCGCTGCGCACGCCCGAGCAGCTCCTGACGCTGGCCTCGATCGTCGAGAAGGAGACCGGCAAGCCGGAGGAGCGCACCCGCGTCGCCGCCGTGTTCGTCAACCGGCTCAAGCAGCGCATGCGGCTGCAGTCCGACCCGACCATCATCTACGGCCTGGTCGGCGGCAAGGGCACGCTCGGCCGGCCGATCATGCGCAGCGAGATCGAGCAGCCGACCCCCTACAACACCTATGTGATCGACGGCCTGCCGCCCGGGCCGATCGCCAATCCGGGCCGCGCCGCGCTGGAGGCGG
>NZ_JBEOMB010000119.1:0-1926 GCF_046000175.1 Rhodoplanes sp. SY1 | reverse complement strand
TCGGATCGGCTCTAAGGAAAAATATGACCCCCATCTGCAATTTGTGCGGATCGACCGAATGGATAGACATGAACGGACGGGTGGGCGTCCGTTGCAGATCGTGTGGGTCGGTTGAACGAACCCGCGCCGTCAAGCTCGTGATGGATCACCTGGGCATCCCCAAGCCGGGAATGAGGGTCTTACATTTGGCTCCAGAAAAAGGGCTTTCAACCTTGTTCTCGGCAGTCTGTGGGGATGGGTACGACCCAGTCGACCTCGATCCGCGGCGTTACTTACACACCAGGACCCGCAAATTTGACATCATCTCAGACGCTTCTACGCTCCCAGACAATCATTACGATATAATCCTTCATCTTCATGTACTCGAACACATTCCGTGCAACCTTGCACATGCAATATACCACTTATATCGAGCACTGAAGCCGGATGGGAGGCATATTTTCTGCATACCCCTTATGAGCGGCCATTACGACGAGTGCTTTGCCCCGTTAAGCAATGAAATGCGCACACTGAGATTCGGGCAATTCGATCATGTTCGCCGTTTTGGCGTTGAAGATTTTGACCATCATATCGGACTGCTATTAAATCTCGATAAGGATTATTCTTTATACAACACACACAGTCGCGACCAGCTTGATGCCTGCAACATTCCTGTGAAGGAGCGATCGGGCCTGAACGGGAGCACTATATTCGTCACTTCCAAAACAGATTATCGTCTTCGTTGATCCTAAAAGTCATGCCCCGCATCTGCGTTTACACCGCCATTATGGGCGACTACGACGAGCTGAAGCCGGTCGTGCGTCAGAGTGTAGCCTGTGATTGGATCTGCTTCGCCGACCGTCCGGGGCCTGAGAAACCGGCCGGGTGGACTGTGATCGAGACAGACCCACCTCAGGTGCACCCGCGCATGCGGGCCAAGTTCTTCAAGCTCCTAAGCCATGAGGTTTTTCCCTGTGGCCGCGTGTCTGATACCTACGGCAAGGGCCCACTGGCGGGGCGATTCTATGATTATCTCGTGTGGATTGACGGCAGCATTCGAGTGAAGTCGCCGACCTTCGTCGAGGAGTTGGTCGGCGCCATCGGGCGTTACGATTGGGCCATGTTCAAGCACCCGGACAGGGACTGCGTCTACGACGAGGTTGTCGCGTCGCGGCACATGGCGAAGTATGCGAACCAGCCCCTTGAGCGTCAGGTGGCTGAATACCGGAGCGATGGCTTCCCGGCAAAGGCCGGCCTGATGGCCTGCGGCGTGATCGCGCGCCGGACACGGTCGCCAACCCTGGCTTGGATCGGCGAGCTCTGGTGGCGCGAGAACGTGATCTGGAGCTATCAGGATCAGCTCTCGCTCCCCTACGTACTCTGGAAGACGGGGTATGGTTACGACCGGATCGACATCAACCTTTGGAAAAACGACTGGTTCAATTGTATTCCTCACAAGAGTACCCGCTAGCAAATACCAGGTTTCGGCGCCCCCGACCTTCCGTAACTGCCGGGCTTGACCCGGCAATCCATCAACACCCGAAAGCTATTCTTCTCTTCGTTGATGGATGCGCGGGTCTTGCCGACGCATGACGAGTCCGTCCGATACCGCGATCTCCAGGTTGAGATATAGCGTAAGACCGTATGTCCGTCTCTGGTGGGTGTGGCTCGTCCAACACTACGTCCCCGAGGGTTGCTCGGGCGAACCGAGCCGATCCTCACCGTAGGAGGACGAGCCATGGACGATAATAGCGAAGCTTTTGTGGGAATCGATGTTTCGTAAGCGTCGTTTCAGTGTGTCCCTCCGGTGAGGGCCGTCTTGCGTCCGGCTCGCTGAGCGGCGAGGTCATTAGGACTATTTCTATGGATAGTCCTAATGACGTATCCATCCGATAGCGGCCGCCTTGTGGGCGAGGGGCTGATTCGATCGTGAGCGTCATCCTGGGA
>NZ_JBEOMB010000118.1:0-35637 GCF_046000175.1 Rhodoplanes sp. SY1 | reverse complement strand
CGTCTCGTGGATACGGAGGCGCCCCCTCACCCGGATTCCGCGCGTGCCCGCGCTGAATCCGACCTCTCCCCGCCAGCGGGGAGAGGTCGAGACGGAGTAGACGATGAACAGATCCTTCCTGCTCGCGCAGGCGCTGCTGCCGGACGGGTTCGCGCAGAACGTGCGCGTGACGGTGCGGGACGGCCTGTTCGTCGCGGTCGAGTCGAACGTGACGCCAAACGGCGCGACGGCGGGGGAGGCGCAGCGCATCGCCGGCCTCGCGCTGCCGGGCGTGCCGAACCTGCACTGCCACGCCTTCCAGCGCGGCATGGCCGGCCTCGCCGAGCGGCGCGGCCCCGCCTCCGACAGCTTCTGGACCTGGCGCGAGGTGATGTACCGCTTCCTCGCCCGTCTGACGCCGGACGACGCCGAGGCGATCGCCGCCTTCGCCTACATGCAGATGCTCGAGCGCGGCTTCACCGCGGTCGCCGAGTTTCATTATCTGCATCACGACATCGACGGGCAGCCCTATGCGGAACTGGGCGAGATGGCGGGACGCATCGCCGCCGCCGCGGCCGCGACCGGCATCGGCCTGACGCTGCTGCCTTCGCTCTATGGTTACGGCGGGCTCGGCGGGCAGTCGCCGGTCGCGGGGCAGCGCCGCTTCCTGAACGATCCGGACCGGTTTGCGCGCCTCGTCGAGCGCAGCCGAGCCCTGGTCTCCGCAGTGCCGGGTGGAAAAATCGGCATCGCGCCGCATTCGCTGCGCGCCGTGACGCCGGAGACACTGAGGGCCGCGCTGGAGATCGTGCCCGACGGGCCGATCCACATCCATGCCGCCGAGCAGGTGAAGGAGGTCGAGGACTGCGTCGCCTGGTCGGGTCGCCGGCCGGTCGAATGGCTCCTCGACGAGATGCCGGTCGATCGCCGCTGGGTGCTGATCCACACCACCCACATGACGCCCGAGGAGACCGTGCGGCTGGCGCGGTCCGGCGCGGTCGCGGGCCTGTGCCCGCTCACCGAGGCGTCGCTCGGCGACGGCATCTTCGACGGCGCCCGCTATCTCGGGAACGGCGGCCGCTTCGGCGTCGGCACCGACTCCAACATCGACATCGACCCGGCCGGCGAGCTGCGCCAGCTCGAATACTCGCAGCGCCTCGCGCACCGCGCCCGCAACGTGATGGCGACGGCCGAGGGCGAATCGACCGGCCGCCGGCTTCTCTCCGAGGTGCTGGCGGGCGGCGCGCAGGCGCTGGCGCAACCGATGGGCGCGATCGCGCCCGGCTGCCGCGCCGATCTGGTCGTGCTCGACACCACGCATCCCGATCTCGCCTGCGTGAGCGGCGACCGGGTGCTCGACGCCGTCCTGTTCGTCGCCGGCCGCGAGGCGGTGGCGAGCGTGATGGCCGGCGGCGCGATCGTGGTCGAAGCCGGCCGTCACCGCGCGCGCGAGGCGATCACGGCCCGCTACGGCGCGACCCTGAACCGGATCCTCGCGGCGTAGATCGGGCGCGGCGCCGTCGCGTTCCGCATTCGTCCACATGCCGGACCCGACGAGCCGTCACTCGTGCCGCAGAGCGAAATCGTGTACACAGGGCCGCCTTTTCTCCTGACCGGCGGCTCGCGCCGGTCGATCGGCCGGACGCACGGCTCGCTCGTCACGAACCTGCCGGCGCCGGGCACTGTCCCATGGGGCACACCGTGAGCCCACTCCTCGACAAGATCCGCGTTCTCGACCTCACCAACGTGCTGGCGGGGCCGTTCTGCTGCTACCAGATGGCGCTGCTCGGCGCCGACGTGATCAAGGTGGAGGTCCCCGGCTCCGGCGACCTCGCGCGCCAGCTCGGCGCCGACCCGGACCTCAACAAGGCGCTGATGGGCGTCTCGTTCCTGGCCCAGAACGCCGGCAAGCGCTCGCTCACCGTCAACCTGAAAGACAAGGTCGGCAAGGCGGTGTTCCGCCGTTTGGTCGAGAGCGCCGACGTGCTGGTGGAGAACTTCCGCCCCGGCGTGATGGACCGCCTCGGGCTCGGCTGGTCCGCCCTCAAGGAGATCAAGCCGAGCCTCGTCTACTGCGCCATCTCGGGCTTCGGCCAGACCGGGCCGCTGCACGGCAACCCGGCCTACGATCAGATCGTGCAGGGGCTCGCCGGCGTGATGAGCGTGACGGGCGACGAGACCTCCGCGCCCCTGCGGGTCGGCTATCCCGTCGCCGACACGATCGGCGGCATCACGGCAGCCTTCGCGATCGCGGCGGCGCTGGTGCGCCGCGGCCGCACCGGCGAGGGCGAGTTCATCGACGTCTCGATGCTGGAATCGACGTTGGTCACCATGGGCTGGCAGGTGTCGAACTATCTGGTCGCGCACGTGCAGCCGCGGCCGATCGGCAACGAGAACATGACGGCGAGCCCCTCCGGCACCTTCGCGACCGGCTCCGGACCGCTCAACATCGCGGCCAACAAGCAGGAGCAGTATGTCGCGCTGTGCGCCGTGATCGGCCGCCCGGAGCTCGCCACCGACCCGCGCTACATCGACCGCGAGGACCGCAAGAAGCGCCGCGCCGAGCTGAAGGCCGAGATCGAGAAGGCCCTCGCGCGCAAGACCGCCAAGGAGTGGTCGGTGCTGCTCAACGCCAAGGGCATCCCGGCCGGCGAGGTGCTGTCGATCCCGGAGGTGCTGGAGCATCCGCACATCAAGGAACGCGGCCTCGTCACGCGCTTCCCCGGCGCCCCCGGGGTCGAGCGCGAGGTGCCGGTCGTGCGCTCCGGCTTCAAGCTCGAGAGCGGCGATCCCGAGCCGCGCACGCCGCCGCCGGCGCTCGGCGCCGACACCGACGCGCTGCTGGCCGAGCTAGGTTACGGACCCGAGGAGATTCGCGCGCTCCGCGACGGCGGCGCGGTCTGATCGCGGACGACAAACATGCTCTGGTCATTCCGGGGCGGTGCGGAGCACCGAACCCGGAATCCAGCGGCGAGGTCGCAGCATGTGGCTGGATTCCGGGTTCGCGTCTTCGGCGCGCTCCGGAATGACGTCCACCGGATCGAGCGATCCGTTTCCATCGCGACGGGACAGTGCGATCACGTCGTACTTCGATACCGAGGACCCAATGAGCGAGCGCCAAAAGCTGTCGCCGTCCGACTGGTGGGCGACGTCGATCATCGAGATGAAGCCCGGCATGATCCGTTATCGCGGCTACGCGATCGAGGATCTGATCGGCCGCGTCGGCTTCGCCGAGATGGTCTATCTGCTCACCTGCGGCGAGCTGCCGTCGAAGCCGGCCGCCAAGCTGCTGGAAGCCGCCATGGTGGCGGCCGTCGACCACGGGCCGCAGGCGCCGTCGATCGCCATCGCCCGCATGGCGATGACCTGCGGGGTCGGCATCAACAACGCCATGGCGTCGGCCACCAACGTGCTGGGCGACGTGCACGGCGGCGCCGGCGAGCAGTGCGTCGAGCTGTTCAACGCGGTCGCGGCGCGGCTGCCCGACGGTTCACGCGACGCCGCGACCGTCGATGCCGAGATGATCACCAAGGCCGTGACCGAGGAGATCGAGGCGCTCGCCGCGCGCGGCATCAAGCACGTGCCGGGCTTCGGCCACCGCTTCCATCACCTCGATCCGCGCGCCCCGCGCATCCTCGCGCTGGTCGATCAGGCGGCGGCCGAGGGTGCGGTGAGCGGCCTGTTCGCGGCCATCGGCCGCAGCGTCGAGGAGGTGATCGCGGCGCGGCGCGGCGGCAAGCGCGTGCCGATGAACATCGACGGTGCGACCGGCGTCGTCTTCGCCGAGCTCGGCTTCCCGCCGCCGCTGTGCCGCGGCCTGTTCGTGCTGTCGCGCTCGGTCGGCTGTCTCGCCCACGCCTGGGAGGAGAGCCAGTCGGACTACCGCAACAAGGGTCCGATTCCACGTGATCAGATCTGGACCTACACGGGTCCGGGTCCGCGGAAGGTCCCGGAGTGAGGCGGGCGGCTCCCGGCTCGTAACCTCTCTTCGCCCTCACCCTGAGGAACGAACCGAAGGTTCGCGTCTCGAAGGGGGAAGGTGGCCCTTGCAGGAATCGCTGCGGGTGGCCTCATGGTTCGAGACGCGATGCTTCGCATCGCTCCTCACCATGAGGCGCTTGGTCGTGATCAGCTCGCGCGACCGAGCGCCCGCAGCACCGCCTGCCTGATCCGCCCCCAGAGCACGCCGAGCATCAGCGACACGCCGCCGAGCTCGGCCGGCGCGAGCGTGGCGTCGGGGGCACGCAGGCGCGCATCGACATTGCTCGCGAACGCGGCGCCGATGCGGCCGACGAGATCGCGGACCAGATCCGAGCGGCCGAACTGAGCGAGCGGCCCCTGCAGCGTGAAGGCGATGACGCAATCGACGCGGGTCGCCGGAACGCTTGTCGTCACCGTCTCCGACAGCGTGTATTCCACGCGGCCCGACGCGCGCGACCCGCTCTTGCGATCGCTGCCGCGACCTTCGATCACCATCCGCTGTGCGCCGTCGTCGCGCACCATCGTCCCGTCGCCCGAAAAGCCGGCGGAGATCGGCCCGAGCTTCACCTCCATGCGGCCGGCAAGGCGGCCGTCCGCGCCCGGCGGATCGAGCGCGAGGCCGGGCATGCAGGCCGCGACGCGCGCGGGATCGCGCATCAGCGTCCACACGTCGCCGCGCGGATGCTCCAGCACGAAGCTCTGAGTGAATCGCGTCTCGCCGTTCTCCACCGTGACCGGCCCGACCTCGACTTTTATCTGCCGCGCCGGTACGGCCGGAGCGACACCCCGGACAGGACCGGAAGACGGCGGACGCACCGGAGACGATGAAACCATCAGGGCCGTGGCGGCTGCGCGCGCCGGCTGCGCGCCCGGTCCCGGCGCCGGGCCGGCCCAACGCTCCGTCGGCAGCGCTGGCACGGCGGGGGCTTCGGCCGTCACGGTCTCGATGGCCTCGACGATGCCGGCGTAGCCGGTGCAGCGGCATAGATTGCCGCTCATCTCGGTGCGGATGTCGAGGTCCGGCTCGCTGCTCTTGCGACGGATCAGATCACGTGCGGCGACCAGCTGGCCCGGCGTGCAGTAGCCACACTGCAACGCGTGCGACGTGGCGAAGGCGTCGCGCAGCCGCGCCATCAGCGGGTCGTCGTCGAACCCCTCGATGGTGCGCACGCGCGCGCCGTCGCAGGCGACCGCGAAGGTGATGCAGGAGCGCGCGATCTCGCCGTCGATCTCGACCGTGCAGGCGCCGCAGACGCCGTGCTCGCAGCCGATGTGGGTCCCGGTGAGCATTAGCTGCTCGCGCAAAAAATCGGCGAGATGCGTGCGCGGTGTCACCTCGGCCGTGACGATGCGGCCGTTGACCTCGAGCGTGATCGTCGTCATCGGCGCACCTCCGCGACCGCGCGACCCACAGCCGCGACGGCGAGTCGCATCTTGAAGTCGTCGCCGACGAGCCCCGCCTCGCTCAGCATGTCGCGCACCGCGCTAGCGTCGGCGAAGCGGTCGAGCAGCCGCGCGCCGGCGCCTCGGCTCGCCTCGATCACGATCGGCCGGCCCGCGCTCGCGCCGGCGACGATGCGGCAGACGCCGCGCTCGGGATCGTGAACCGCGACGCCCATCGCCTCGGCGAACTCACCGGTCTTCCTGCAGATCTTCTCGAAGCCGAAGCGCGTCGCCGCCGAGAAGCGCGGGATGCGCACGCCGTCGACGATCTCGCCGTCCTCCAGGGCGCTGCTCAACGCGCCTTGTATGAAGTCCTCCGCCGCCACACGTCGCTGCGCTGCGCCCGGACCGGTGAGAAGAACCTCGGCGCCGAGCGCCGTCAGGGTCGACACCCAGTCGGCGGCCGGGTCGGCGTGGGCGAGGCTGCCGCCGATGGTGCCGCGCGAGCGCACCGCCCGGTACGCGATGCCGCGCGCGACGCGCGACATGAACCCACCGGTCGGATCGGCAACGCGCCGGTCCTCGATCGCGGCGTGGGTGACGACGGCGCCGAACGTCACGGCGTCGCCGCTCTCCTCCACGCGCCCGAGCTCGGGAATGCGAGTGATGTCGATCAGCCGCGTCGGCCGCGCGAGCCGCAGGTTCAGCATCGGCCCGAGCGACTGTCCGCCGGCCATGATCTTGGCGTCCGGATCGGCGGCGAGCAGCGCACACGCCTCGGCGACGCTCGCCGGCCGGACATAATCGAATGCGGCGGCCTTCATATGACGCTCGCTTTTCCGGTCATTCCGGGGCGCGCTGAAAGCGCGAACCCGGAATCCAGCAACGGCTTCGGTGCAAGTGACTCGACTCCGGATCCGGCGCTCTCGCGCCGGTCCGGAATGACCGGAGAAGTTTTCATTCCGCGGCCTCGCGCCCTCGAGCGGCGGTGATCGCCGCGACGATGCGGCGCGGCGTGATCGGTGACATCAGCAGCTCCGCGCCGAGATCCTTCAGTGCGTCGTTGACGGCATTGGTGAGCGCGGCCGGTGGCGCGATGGCGCCGCCCTCGCCGATGCCCTTCTGGCCGAAGCGCGTGTAGGGCGACGGCGTCTCCATGTGCAGGATTTTCAGCTCCGGCATCTCGGTCGGGCCGGGCAGCAGATAGTCGGAGAGCGTCGAGGCGAGCGGCTGACCGCGCTCGTCGTATGCCATCTCCTCGTAGAAGGCGGTGCCGATGCCCTGCGCGGTGCCGCCGATGATCTGACCGTCGACGATCATCGGATTCACCAGCACCCCGCCGTCCTCGACGATCACGTAGTCGAGGATCTCGGTCTCGCCCGTGTCGGTGTCGACCGCGACGACGGCGGCATGCGCCGCGTAGCTGAACGTGCCGGTGTCGCGCGCCGCCTTGTAGCCGGCCGTCACCTCGAGCCCGCCGGGATCGACGTCGAGCGGCAGATCCTGCGGCCGGCGATACCAGGTGCGGGCGATCTCGGCGACGCTCATGCGGCCGCCCGGACCGATCACCTCGCCACCCTCCAGACGCACCGACGCGACGTCGGCCTGCAGCAGCGCCGCGCCGATCTTCTTCACCCGCTCGGCGAGCGCGTCGCAAGCGCTCGCGACCGCGCCGCCCGACATGATCATGCAGCGCGAGCCCCAGGTGCCGGTGGAGTAGGGCGTCATCGCGGTGTCGCCGTGGACCAATCTGATCAGCGCGTGCGGCACGCCGAGAATCGAATGCGCGACCTGGGAGAGCGTCGTCTCCAGGCCCTGGCCGTGGCTGTGGGCGCCGATGCGCAGCTCGAGCCCGCCGTCCGGCGTGAAACGCGCCTGGCACTGCTCGTGGCCGGGCACGAACGGGATGCCCCAGGCCGAGTAGACGCTGGTGCCGTGGCCGGCCTGCTCGGCATACATGGAGAAGCCGATGCCGATGCGCCGGCCGTCCGGCTCGCCTGTCCTTTGCCGCGCCCGCACGCTCGGCAGGTCGATGGCCTCGATGGCGCGGCGCAGCGCCTCCGGATAGTCGCCCGAATCGAAGTGCCGCTTGGCCACGTTGTCGAACGGCATCTGCTCCGGCCGTACCAGGCTGTTCATGCGCACCGCGGTCGGCTCGATGCCGATCTGTCGCGCCAGCGCGTCGAGCGTCACCTCCAGGGCGAAGCAGGCGCCGGTGCGGGCGACGCCGCGATAGGGCAGGATCGGCGGCTTGTTGGTGGCGACCGAATGGACGCGGCAGCGGTAGTGCGAGAAGTCGTAGAGGCCCGGAAGGATGCTGCCGATCTGACCGCCCTCCAGGCAGGCCGAGAACGGATAGGCCGAGTAGGCGCCGCAGTCGACGCTCGCCTCGCAATCGAGCCCGAGCAGACGGCCGTCGGCGTCCGCATAGGCCGTGAGTCGATAGTGATGCTCGCGGCAATCGGCGCCGGCGACCAGATTCTCACGACGATCCTCGAGCCAGCGCAGCGGGCGGCCGAAGCGCCGCGTCGCGACGGCGAGCGCCACCTCCTCGGGCAGCAGGATGCCCTTGTAGCCGAAGCCGCCGCCGACATCCGGCGCGATCACCCGGATCGCGCCCTCGTCGATGCCGAGGCACTCGGCGAGGCCGGAACGCACGATGTGCGGCTGCTGGGTCGACGACCAGATCACGAGCTGGCCGACCCGGCTGTCCCACTCGGCGATCACGCCGCGGCCTTCGAGCGGGCTCATCACCTGGCGTGCGGTGCGCAACTCGCGGGTGACGCTGTAGGCGGCCTTCGCCTTCAGCTCGGCCGCGTTCACGTCGGTGAGCGAGACGAGGAAGAGATTGTCGCCCCAGTGCTCGTGCAGGAGTGGCGCGTCCGCGGCGCGCCCCTTCAGCATGTCGACGACGGCGGGCAGCTCCTCGAAATCGACCTCGATCTCGGCGACGATATCCTCGGCCTCGGCGCGGGTGGGGGCGACGGCGAGCGCGATCAGCTCGCCGACGTGACGGACCCGGTCGCCTGCCAGCACGGGCTGGGTCGACGACTTGAAGCCGGGCAGGGTGGTGTCGGCTCTGATCTCGCGAACGCCGTCGAGATCGGCGGCGAGAAGGACGCTGGACCGCAGGTGATCCGGCACCCGCACGGCGAGGATCCGCGCGTGCGCCAGCGGGCTCCTCAGGAACGCCACCTCCTGCTGGCCGGCCAGCCGGATGTCGCCGACATAGCGGCCGCGACCGCGCATGTAGCGATCGTCCTCCTTGCGCGGCAGCCGCGCCCCGATGCCTGCGTCGGTCATGTCGATGGTCCGCTGCTGATCACGTCGCGTGCTCGCTCCCGCCCGCCCGTCTATATGACAAGTGATGCTACCGGCGCCGTGCCGTGCCGGCAAGGCGCGGCCGGGTCGCGCCGCGGCTCGTCTTCGCGGCGACCTTGCCGCGCAGCTCGATGTCCAGGCTGACGCAGTCGCCCCGATAGGAGATCTCGCCGACATAGATCGCGACACCGTCGGCGTCGGTGACCACGCAGCGCGCCTCGGCGGTCGGCGCCGACAGGCCGATGCCGAGCAGCTTCGCTGTCTCGATGTCGGCCGTGCCGATGGTCAGTGTCTGATGCGCGCGCGCGATCTCGATGTCCTTCATCTCGGCGAGGACGACCAGCGCGGCCCGCGACGTGAACTGCTTCGGCGCGCGCCGGAACACGTCGCGCGCGAGATGCACGCGCGCATAGCCGAACGGCTCGTCGCCGCGCTTCTGCAGGCTGCGCAGGAACCGATAGGCGGCGGCCGGCCGGCCTTCGCCCGGCTCGATGCGCGGCGTCCCGGCGAGCCCCGCCGGCAGCGGATAGGGCACGTTCTCGCGAATGCCCGCGATCAGACTCTCCCAGTCGGTCGCGAGTGCGAGCCAGCGGCGGTGATCGACCGTGTTGGTGACGAAGGTGCCGCGCCCCTGCTGCGATTCCACCAGCCCCTCGGACTGGAGGAGCTCGATGGCCTGGCGCACCGTGACGCGGGCGACGTCGAACTCGCGCTCGAGCTCCTCGAGCGTCGCGATCTTCTCGCCGACCGACCAGACGCCGTCGCGCAGGCGACGGCGCAGCACCGAGGCGACCTGCAGGTAGCGCGGCACGCGGCTGTCGGCATCGCTCGTCGCGGCGCTGCGCTTCGGGCGTCCCGTCGTCGGACGCCCCGTCGTCGGGCGGTGTCCGGTGGGCCTCATCGTGTCCTCCCCCGCCGTCGCGCGTCTCTCATGGCGCGTGCTCCCCGAACATGTCGACCATCCCGCCGACGAGATTCTCGGCGAGGAGCCGCGCCTCGATGTCGACTCCGCCGCCGGCCGGCATGAGCCGGTCGCGCATCGCGGCGATCTCGGCGACGAGCGCGCGGCGGGCCGCGACGGCGGCATCGAGATCGACGCGCTCGAACCGGATCGTCGCGCCCGGGGCCAGCCGCCCGAGGCCCGGCAGGTCGGCCGAGATCACGGTGGCGATCTTCGGGTAGCCGCCGGTGGTCTGGCGGTCGGCGAGCAGCACGATCGGAAGGCCGTTGCCCGGCACCTGGATGGCGCCGGGCGCGATGCCGTCCGAGACGATGTTGAAGCCGTCGCGATGGACGATCGTCGGCCCGTCGAGCCGCATCCCCATGCGGTCGGTCGCGGGCGTGACTTTATATGTGCGGGTCAGGAAGGTCTCGATGCCCTCGACGGTGAAGTGATCGTCCTGGGGGCCGAGCACGACGCGCACGCGCTCCGGCGGTTCGAATCTCGTGTCGGGAAGCTGCAGCTCGTCGCGCGCGGGCGCGGTGTCGGTCGTGAGGGGAAGCCGGTCGCCGGGCGCGAGCGCGCGCCCGGCGAATCCGCCGAGGGCGCCGCGCAGAAGCGTCGAGCGGCTGCCGAGGAAGAGCGGCGCATCGAAGCCGCCGGCGACGGCGAGATAGCCGACCAGGCTGCCCGACAAGCCGCCGATGCGCAGCCGCTCGCCGCGCACGAGCCGCGCGCTGGTCAGCGGCGGCACCTTCCGCACCGACGCTCCGGTCTCGTCCAGTACCTCGATGGTGGCATGGCCGCCCGCGAAGGCGATGCGCACGCTCTCGGCTTCGATCGCGAGAGTCGGTCCGAGATAGGCGATCTCGAGCGCGGCGGTGTCGAACGAATTGCCGACCAGGACGTTCGCAGCCGCGAGCGCGACCTGATCCATCGCCCCCGACACCGGGATGCCGAAGCGCTGATGGCCGGTTCGGCCGGCGTCCTGCAGGGTCGTCGCCGGGCCGGGCGAGACGACGCGAAGGGCCGGACCGTCGCCGGCCGTCACGGGACGGGGCGGATGCGGGCCCGCGCTCATGGTGCGGACTCCGGAACGGGGGTAGGCGTCGGGGACGGCTCGGGCGCGAGGATCAGGGTGCCGGCCGCGGCGTGGAAAGCGAGCCTCTCGTACTCCGCGAGACCGATCGGCTCGAACCGCACCTTGTCGCCGGCGGCGAGCAGGGCGGGCGGATCGCGGCGCAAATCCCACATCAGCGCCGGGGTGCGGCCGATCAGGTTCCACCCGCCCGGGCTCTCGATTCCGTAGACGGCCGTCATCGCGGTCGCGATCGCGATCGAGCCGGCCGGCACTTTCACGCGCGGATCTGTGCGTCGCGGCAGGCGCAACGCGGGTGGCGTATCGCCCATGTAAGGGAAGCCTGGGAGATAGCCGAGCATGTAAACGTGATAGGTCTCGGCGCTGTGCTGGGCCGCGATCTCGGCCGCCGTCAGCCCGGTCGCGGCCGCGACGTCGGCGAGGTCGGGGGCGACGGCGGGATCGTAGCAGGCCGGCAGCCGCCACAGCCGGCCGGGGCGCTCGATCGCATCGAGCCCGGCCGCCATCGCGGCGAGCCGTGCCGACAGATCGGCGGGCGCGATCAGCAGCGGATCGTAGTGCACCATCAGCGACCGGAAGGTCGGCACCAGTTCGACCACGCCGGCGATCGGCGCGTCTTCGAGACGCCGGGTGAGCGCCAGCACCAGCGCGCTCACGCGTCGGTCGACCTCGCGGCCGAACTCCACCACCAGGGCGGTGTCACCGCTCGCCAGGATGCGGGGCTCCGGATGCTGCGTCGCGTTCGACATCTCTGGTCCGACCGGCGCCGGGCCGGTCCGTCGGGCGGGTCCGTCGGGCGTGTCCGTCGCCCGCCGTCGTCCGTTGATGGTCCGTGCCGCCGGCGCGTCCACGTCGCCCGAAAGAACGGCAGTGCGGGTGGTTGCGCGCCGCGGCGGCTGTTGTATGGTTGTCCTATAAATAGCACCAGTCGTCCACCCTCGGCATTGCCGGAAAAGACGGCGTTCCGTGATCCCCACCGGATCCCCACCGGAGAGACGAAGCGCAATGGCGAAGCGGATCAATCTCAACGCCGACATCGCGGAAGGCTGGGGTGCCTACAATATCGGCAACGATGCCGAGCTGATGACCATCATCAAGTCGGCCAACGTCGCCTGCGGCTTCCATGCCGGCGACCCCAACTCGATGCACCGCCTCTGCATGCTGGCGAAGGAGCAGGGGGTCAGCATCGGCGTGCATCCCGGCTTCAACGACCTGTGGGGCTTCGGCCGTCGGCGCATCCAGATGAAGCCCGTCGACCTCGAATACATGGTCGCCTATCAGATCGGCGCCCTGCAGAGCATGGCCCGGTACTCCGGCCTGAAGGTGACGCATCTCAAGCCGCACGGGGCGCTCAACAACATGGCGGCGGAGGACGAGGAGTACGCGCTCGCCATCGGCCGCGCCATCAAGACGGTCGATCCCTCGATCATCTACGTCGCGCTCGCCGGCTCCAAGATGCAGTGGGCGGCCGAGAAGCTCGGCCTGCCGCTCGCCCGCGAGGGCTTCGTCGACCGGATGTACTACGACGACGGCAATCTCGCCTCGCGCGCGCTCTCCGGCACGGTGCTCAAGGACGCCGAGGAGGCCGCCCGCCGCACCGTCCGCATGGTGGTGGACGGCGAGATCGTCTCGATGAACGGCAAGGTCGTGAAGGTCGAGGTCGACACGCTCTGCGTCCACGGCGACGAGCCGACCGCGGTCGGCGTCGCCCGCACGGCGCGCGCCGCGCTGGAGAAAGCGGGCGTCGAGATCGTTCCGCTCACCGAGATGGAGCTGCCGGGACAATGAGCGCCGAGATGAGCGCCGACACGCTCGTGAAGGGCTACGACACGCTGCGCCGCGAGATCGCGGCCCGCGATCGCGGGCTGCGCGAGAAGGTGATGTCGCTCGACGAGGCGGCGCGCCTGGTCTCCGACGGCGATCACGTCGCGATCGGCGGCTGCACGCTGTCGCGCACCCCGATGGCGATGATCTGGGCGCTGATCCGTGCCCGCCGGACCGGCCTCACGGTGTCGCGCTCGATCACATCCACCGAAGGCGATCTGATCTTCGCGTCGGGGCTCGGCAAGAAGATCGTCACGAGCTGGTTCAGCCAGGGCATCGTGTGGGGCATCTCGAAGGTGATGCGCCACCACGTCGAGAGTGGCCTCGCCGAGTTCGACGAGTGGAGCCACATGGCGATGGGCCTGCGCTACCGGGCCGGCGGCATGGGCATTCCGTTCATGCCGGTGCGCTCGATGGTCGGCTCCGACGTCGCCCGCATCCGCGGCGACGAGGTGAAGCCGGTACGCTGCCCGTTCACGGGCGACGAGGTGATGGCGCTGCCGGCCCTCAATCCCGACGTGGCGCTGATCCATGTCCAGCGCGCGGACGCTTACGGAAACGCCCAGCTCGACGGCCTGCAGTTCATGGACATCGACATCGCGATGGCGGCGAGCAAGGTGATCCTGACGACCGAGAGGATCGTCTCCAACGATCAGATTCGCCGCGCGTCCGATCACACGCGGATCCCGTTCTTCACCGTCGAGGCCGTCGTCGAGGTGCCCTACGGCTCGGTGCCGCACGAGTGCTACGGCCAGTACGAGCCGATCTTCGCCCAGCTCGACAACTATGCGGCCCTGACCGCGAAGGATCCGGTCGCCGGCGTGAAGACGTATCTCGACGAGTTCGTCCACGGGCCGAAGGACTGGGCCGACTATCTCTCGAAGGTGGGGCTCGAGACCTTGCTGACCGCGAGCCGCCGCGGCCGGGTGATCTACAATGACTGACCATGCCGCGACCTCGACCGTCTACACGGCCTCCGAGCTGATCGCCATCATGGCGGGCCGGCTCCTCGGCGACGGCCAGATCGTCTTCGCCGGTGTCGGCATCCCGCTGCTCGCCGCCACGCTCGCGCAG
Source organism: Rhodoplanes sp. SY1 (assembly GCF_046000175.1). Lineage (NCBI taxonomy): Bacteria > Pseudomonadati > Pseudomonadota > Alphaproteobacteria > Hyphomicrobiales > Nitrobacteraceae > Rhodoplanes > Rhodoplanes sp. SY1. The sequence continues at coordinate 22,036 of NZ_JBEOMB010000118.1, read as the reverse complement.
CGCGTGTTCGCGCCGAAGCTCACCATCCTGTTCGAGGGTGGCGTCATCGGCCCGTTCATCAAGCCCGGCGAGCTGCCGCCCTCGACCAACGAGCAGCGCTGCACCCGCCGCGCCAACATGGTGCTGCCCTCCACCGACGTGCTGCTGCTCCTGCAGCGCGGCTATGTCGACGTCGGCTTCATGGGCGGCGCCCAGATCGACCGCTTCGGCAATCTCAACTCGTCGTTCATCGGGCCGGTCGACAAGCCTTCGATCCGGCTGCCCGGCACCGGCGGCGGCAACGACATCTCTTCGCTCACGAACATGATCGTCGCGATGAAGCACGAGCGGCGCCGCTTCGTGGAGAAGGTCGACTTCATCACGTCGCCGGGCTGGATCGACGGGCGCGACAGCCGCGCCCGGCGCGGCCTGCCGACCGGAGGCATGTGGCGCGTCGTCACCGACCTCGCCGTGATGGGCTTCGACGAGGAGACGCGCGAGATGGAGGTCCTGGCCCTGCATCCCGGCGTCAGCTTCGAGCAGGTGCAGGACAACACCGGCTTCACGTTGCGCCGTGCGCGCGAGCTCGCCGTCACGACGCCGCCGCAGGCCGACGAGCTGGCGCTGATCCGCGAGCTCGATCCCGGCCGCCTCTACACGGCCTGATCGATTGCATGACTTGCCGTCCGGCGCAGCCGGACGGGAGACCCACATTCGCCGGCGGCCGCCGAGGCGGCGCCGTTCTTCCACGGACAGACAAGGTCGTGAACCGACCGGAGGACTTGCATGGCCCCCAACTTGGCCCCGAAGCGTGAGACTGTCTACGGCGTCGCGATGCGCAACTTCACGCGCTATCCGGAGATGCCCGACGCCAAGGGGCTGATCGACTACGGCGTGCGCATGGAGGAGCTCGGCTTCGAGTCGCTGTGGGCCTGGGATCACACGCTGCTCGGCGTCGATCCGAATTTTCCCATTCACGACGCGCTGCTGATGCTCACCGCGGTCGCGGCGCGCACCACGAAGATCAAGATCGGCACCGGAATCCTCGTGATGCCGCTGCGCAACCCGGTGCTGCTGGCCAAGGAGCTCGCCACCATCGACCACATCTCCGACGGCCGCATGATCCTCGGCGCCGCGGTCGGCTGGTATCGCCGCGAGTTCGATTCACTTGGCGTCGACTTCACCAAGCGCGGCAAGATCATGGAGCAGAGCCTCGAGATCGTCACGCGGCTGTGGACCGAGGAGAAGGTGGTCGGCGACTACGACCCCTACAATCTCCGCGGCGCCGTGATGTATCCGAAGCCGGTGCAGAAGCCGCGCATCCCGATCCTGATCGGCGGCTATGTCGACGCGGTGCTCAAGCGCGCCGCCACCAAGGGCGACGGCTGGCTCACCTACTACTACACGGCCGAGGCCTTCGCCCGCACCTGGGCCAAGGTGCGCGGCTTCGCCGAGGAGGCGGGACGCGATCCCGACGAGCTGATCTCGACCAATCAGCTACCGATCTGTGTCGGTCCGCGGGACAAGATCGAAGGTCCGATGAAGCACTGGCTGCAGACCGAATGGGACTACGCCTCGTGGTCGGAGTCGACCATGGATTCGGCCATCATGGGCACGCCGGAGGAGTGCGTCGAACAGCTGCAGGCGCACCTCGCGACGGGCATCGACCGCATCATCTTCGTGCCGTATCGTTACGAGGCGGAGCAGATCGACGCCATCGCCAACGACATCCTGCCGAAGCTGAAGGCGCGATGACGCGCCGCGCCCGCCCGGTCGCGCCGGGCGGGCATCCACCGTGCCGTTCCGGCGACGTCCAGAACAGAAGAAGTCACGCGCCGGCGGCACGACACTTGCTTGAATTCCGGGAGACGACAGGGAGACTGCAATGCATACCAGGACTGCCAAGCTCGCTCTCGCCTTGCTCGGGGCGACGCTCCTCGCCGGGCCCGCGCTCGCCCAGGAGACCATCAAGATCGGGGTGACGCAGCCCCTCACCGGTGCCTTCGCGGCGTCCGGCAACTATGTCGCGCAGGGTGCGCGCATCGCCGAGGACCAGATCAACGCCGCCGGTGGCGTGCTCGGCAAGAAGATCCAGCTCGTGATCGAGGACTCGAAGTCCAACCCGACCGAGGCGGTGGCCACCGTCGAGAAGCTGATCGTCCGCGACAAGGTGCCGGTGCTGATGGGCGCCTGGAGCTCGACGCTCACCCTCGCGGTGATGCCGAAGCTGCAGGAGTACAAGGTCCCGATGGTGGTCGAGACGTCGTCCTCCGGCAAGATCACGACTTCGGGCAACCCCTACATCTTCCGCATCAGCCCGACCTCGGAGATGGAGGCGGTCGCGTTCAAGCCGCTGGTTCCGAAGCTCGCCATCAAGAAGGCGGACTTCCTGAACACCAACAACGATTTCGGCATCGGGTCGGCGGCCGAGTACTCGAAGATGCTGAAAGGCCAAGGCGTCGCCATCGGCGTGATGGAGACGATGGACCCGAAGGCGACCGACTTCTCGGCGCAGCTCACCCGCATCAAGGCCTCGGGCGGCGACACGCTGTTCGTCACCACGGCGGTCGAGCAGCTGACCCTGATCCTCAAGCAGGCGAAGGAGCTGCAGCTCAACGCCCGGATCGTCAGCACGGGCGGCTCCAATTCGCCCGACCAGCTGATCACCCAGGCCGGCGAGGCGGCCAACGGCTCGTTCCACACCGTGTTCTTCCCGCCCTGGTTCCCCGAGGTGGTCACCAACCCGGAGCCGGCGAAGCGCTACATGGACGAGTGGAAGAAGCGCGGCCACGAGCCGGGCGGCCTCACCGAGGGCTTCCGCGGCTTCGACGGCATCCACGTGATCGTCGAGGCGATCAAGATCGCCGGCAAGGCCGAGCCCGCCGCGATCAAGGACGCGCTGTGGAAGACCAAGGTCAAGGGCATCTACGGCAACATCGAGTTCATCAAGCAGGGGCCCGCCGGCTCCGAGAGCGGCCAGAACGTCCCGTCGATCTATCTGGTCAAGATCGACGGCGGCAAGGTCGTGAAGTCCGGCCTCTGAGCGCTCCGGCAACCGTGCGCCGCCCGCCGGCGGCGCACCCGTTCCTGCTCTGTCCCGTCGCGTGAGGTCATGGATCAGCTTCTCCAGCACGCCCTCAATGCCATGATCCTCGGCGGCACCTATGCGCTGCTCGGGATCGGCCTGACGCTGATCTTCGGCATCATGCGGGTCGTCAACTTCACCCACGGCGAGCTCTACGCCTTCGGCGCCTACATGATGTACATGTGGGTGATGCTGATCGGCGCGAACTTCGTCGTGTCGATCGCGCTCGCCGTGGCGCTCGGCGTGCTGCTCGGCGCGGCGATCGAGATTCTCCTCCTGCGCCGGCTGCGCGGCGCCGACATCGACACCACCATGCTGGTGATGATCGGCGCCTGGATCGCGATGCAGAACACCGAGCAGCTCGTGTGGACGGGCGTCGCCAAGTCGATCGACTCGCCGTTTCCCTCGGCGCCGCTCGTCATGGGCGGCGTCTCGGTGTCGTGGACCCGGCTGTTCGTCTTCGTCGTCGCCGTCGCATTGATCGCCGGGACCTGGCTGCTGATCCAGAAGACGCGGCTCGGCAAGGCGATGCGTGCCACCTTCCAGGATCGCGAGGCTGCGGCCCTGATGGGCGTGCGTATCGATCGCGTCCACACCGCGACATTCGCGATCGGCTCCGGTCTCGCCGCGGCCGCCGGCGCGCTGCTCGGCCCGGTCTTCGTCGTCTATCCGACGATCGGCGATCTCGCCTCGCTCAAGGCTTTCGCAATCGTCATTCTCGGAGGGCTCGGCAGCATCCCGGGCGCCACCATCGGCGGCTTCATCCTCGCCTTCATGGAGGAGCTGGGCGCCGGCTACATCTCGTCCGGATACCGCGACGCCATGGGCTTCCTGCTGATCATCGTGATCCTGCTCGTGAAGCCCACCGGCTTGTTCGCCCGCAAGGAGCGGATCGGATGAGCCGCGCCGTCACGCTCGCCTGGGTCGTCTTCCTGTTCACGCTGCCGCTGTGGATGACCGACCTCTACATCCTGCATGTCCTGATCATCGCCGGCATCTTCATCGTCGCCGCGATGAGCCTGAATCTTCTGCTCGGCTACACGGGGCAACTCAGCCTCGGCCACGTCGCCTTCTTCGGCATCGGGGCCTATGTGTCGAGCCTCGTATCGCTCGGCTTCGAGATCCACGTCTTCGACATGCCGGTGTCGCTGGCCCCGAAGCCGGTCTGGTTCTCGATGATCCTCGCCGTGGTCTTCGCCGGCCTGTGCGGCTACATGATCGGCAAGATCTCGTTCAAGGTGCGCGGCGCCTACTTCGTCATCGTGTCGGTGAGCTTCGCCGAGGTGACCCGGCTCGTCGCCCTCAACTGGGTCGAGCTGACGCAGGGGCCGATGGCCCTCAACAACATCCCGTTCCTGAAGCTGTGGCTGCCGGGCGTCGGCGACATCGACATTCTCGGCAAGGTTCCGAACTACTACCTGGTGCTCGTGGTCGCGGTGGTGACCTATGTGATCATCCGGCGTCTGGTGCACTCGCGCGCCGGCCGCGCCATGATTGCGCTGCGCGAGAACGAGCCGCTCGCCACCTCGGTCGGCATCGACGTCACGCGCTTTCTGGTGCTGGCGACCGTGGTCTCCGCCGCGCTCGCCGGCCTCGCGGGGGCCGTCTACGCGCATTACGTGCGGATCGTTGATCCCGACGTGTTCCTGTTCATCTACACCGTCACCATGGTGATCATGGTGGTGACGGGCGGCAAGGGCACGCTCGCCGGCCCCATCGTCGGCGGCCTGATCTTCGGCCTGCTGCCCGAGGTGCTGCGCGGCTTCGAGGTCAAGCCCGAGATCCAGTGGGTGGTATACGGCGTGCTGATGATCCTGATCGTCTACTTCCTGCCGGAGGGGATCGTGCCGGCGCTCCGTGACGCCTGGCGCCGTGTGCGCGGACGGCCCGGCCCGCCGCCGGCCGAGCCGGCCGCCGTCGCTCCCGGCGCGACGCCCGCGGAGGCGAGGCCGTGAGCGACACCACGATCACCACGTCGCAACAGGCTGCGCCTTCCGCGCCGGACGCGACGGCGCCGGTCGCCCTCGCCGTCACGGGCCTGTCGATCCGGTTCGGCGGCCTGACCGCCGTCGAGGACATGACCTTCGAGGTGCGCGAGGGCGAGGTCTTGTCGCTGATCGGGCCGAACGGCGCCGGCAAGACCTCGGCCTTCAACGCCATCACGGGCTACATCACGCCGTCGAGCGGCGCCATCACGTATCGGGGCACGCCGCTGGCCGGCCTGAAGCCCGACCAGATCGCCGGCCACGGCGTGGTGCGCACCTTCCAGAAGACCTCGGTCTTCAACGGCCTTCCGGTGCTCGACAACGTGCTGATCGGCCTGCACCGGCGGGCGAGGCAGCACCCGCTCGCCATCATGCTGGGCTGGCCGGGCGTGCGGCGCGACGAGGCCCGGCTGCGCGATCTCGCCTGGGAAATTCTCGATCTCGTCGCGCTGCGGCCACGGGCCGGCGAGGTCGCCGCGTCGCTCTCCTACGGCGAGCTGCGGCTCCTCGAGGTCGCGATCGCGCTCGCTGCCGAGCCGACGCTGCTGCTCCTCGACGAGCCGGTGTCGGGCATGAACCCGGCCGAGACCGGCGCCTTCATGTCGCTCATCGCCCGCATCCGGGCGAGCGGGATCACGATCCTGCTGGTCGAGCACGACATGAAGATGGTGATGGGCGTGTCGGATCGCGTGGTGTGCCTGAACCAGGGACGAATCATCGCCGACGGGCCGCCCGCGGCGATCCAGCAGGATGCGCAGGTGATCCGCGCCTATCTCGGGGAAAGGTACGTCCGTGCTCGTGGTTGAGGGCCTGGTCTGCCGCTACGGCAAGGTGGAGGCGGTGCGCGACCTCACCATGCGGGTCGCGCGCGGCGAGCTCGTCACGTTGATCGGCGCCAACGGCGCCGGCAAGACGACGAGCCTCAAGGCGATCTCGGGCCTGCTGACGCCGGCGGCCGGCAAGATCACGTTCGACGGCGAGGACATCACCCGCGCCTCGGCGCGGCGCGTGCTGGAGCTCGGCATCGCGCACTGTCCGGAGGGGCGGCGCGTCTTCCCCTTCATGACGGTGCGGGAGAACCTGGAGATGGGCTGCTTCCTGCGCCGCGACGCGTCGGCGATCGCCGACGACATGGACCGCCTCTTCGCCCGCTTCCCGATCCTCGCCGAGCGACGCGACCAGGCGGCCGGCACGCTCTCGGGCGGCGAGCAGCAGATGCTGGCGATCTCTCGCGCGCTGATGTCGCGGCCGAAGCTCGTCCTGTTCGACGAGCCCTCGCTCGGCCTCGCCCCCAATCTGGTCGAGCGCACCTTCGAGATCATCGAGGGCATCCGCAAGGACGGCGTGACGGTCGTGATGGTCGAGCAGAACGCCTTCGCGGCGCTGGAGCTGTCCGACCGCTCCTACGTGCTGGAGCAGGGCCGGGTGACGCTCACCGGAACGGGCCGCGAGCTCCTGGAGAACCCTCACGTGCGCGCCGCCTATCTGGGGGCGTGAGGTCGGCGGGGGCGTGGCGCGGTCCTAGATCGGCTTTCGGTTTCGATCAATCCGACCCGAAGCCCGCTCGTCCCCGCGCAGGCGGGGACCCAGGGGCCGCCCGACGTGTCGCTCTGGATTCCCGCCTTCGCGGGAATGAGCGGAGTGTGGGTCGACGTCAGCGGAAACCACTCTAAATCCCCGCCAATTCCAGCAGCAGCGCCAGCACCCACATCACGATCGACACGACGGCGGTGCGACGGGCGAACGAGAGATACGTCTCGCGCATCACCATGGCGCTGACGCTCTGGGCGTAGGCGGGCGGCGGACGGTGCTCCTTGGGCAGGTAGAGCCACATCTCCATCCGGCGATGATCCTTGGTTCGGGCCTCGACGGCCTTCAGCCACAGCACCCCGACCATCACCAGCGTGAGGAAGCCGCCGGCCTTGAAGGCGGCGCGCGGCTCGAACGACAACCCGACCATCACGCAGAAGATCGCGAGCGAGCCGAACAGGCAGGCGCGCATCACGATCTCGAACGCGACCCGCCGCAGGATCTCCATGCCGCCTCCCCGCCATCGCCCGGGCCGCACGGCCGTGCCGAGCCTCTGCGACCGATGACAAGACAAGAGGGTACCGGCTGTTCCTGACGGCCTCAACGTGCTCACGAGGGGTTGAACGGCGCTCGCCGTGCCGTCACGGCGCGCCACGCCGTCACGGTCGCCGTGCCGGCCCCGTCACAGGCCGAACTGCAGGAAGCTGCCGACCGCCGGCACGGTCAGGAGCGCGGTCGCGGCGAGCCAGATGAACAGCGACACGGTGGTCGAGTCCTCGGCGCCCTTGACGCGCTCGTAGATGGCCGCCGGGATGCCGCCGAGGATCACGGTCGCGGTCGAGAGCATCAGCGAGGCGAAGTAGAAGATCGCCGCCTGGCTGCCGAACAGCGGCTCGGCCATCAGGGCGGTCGAGAACACGTAGGCGACCGGCATCAGCGGGCTGAACAGCCCGTTGATCATGCCGAAGAAGGCGATGCCGACGAAGTAGAAGGTGCGATCCATGACGAAACCTCAGCCGGCCTGCGTAGGCGAGAAGGCCAGATAGGCGTAGAGCAGCGCGACGCGCAGCCAGAACAGCCAGACGACCCCGAACAGCCAGACGATCACGGGCGCCGCCGCCTTCGGGGTGACGCGCGCGACGACGGCGACCACCGGGTCGGTGACCCGGCAGAAGAAGCGCCAGATGTAGTTGGTCGAGTCGGTGCCGACGACGATCCCCAGGATGGCGCGGCCGAGCAGCGTGTACATCAGCGCCGCCAGGATGAAGTTCGGCACGAACAACAGCCAGGACCCGAGCGATGCCGCATTGGTCATGAAACGACGTCCTCTCGCAATGCAGGGGCGGGCTGGATGACGAGAGCCCGGTCGATTGGTTTGCCGTCATTCCGGGGCGCGGGCCGAAGGCGCGCGAACCCGGAATCCAGCAGCGATCTCCGCAGTCTCGGCTGGAGTCCGGGTTCGCGGCTTCGCCGCGCCCCGGAATGACACCATAGCAGCCTCGCCACCTGCGGTTCCATTGCACCGCGATCCGCTCGGCCGCAAGCTATAAAAAAGCGGGGTCCCGAAGGACCCCGCCGCGATCCCGAGGAGACGTCCCGGCGGGGGCTGCCCGCCGGGAGTCCCGGGGTCAGGTCTTCTCCTGCAGCACCGTGCGGCCGCGCGGCTTGCGGATCTCGTCGATCAGCGACTGCATCTCGGCCGACGGCGCCTTGGTGACCAGGCTGACCAGGATGATGGTCAGGAAGCCGAGCGGCATGCCGAGCAGGCCGGCGGCGATGTTGTTGAGGTTGAACCAGCCCACCTTGTTGGCGAGCGGATGGGCGAGCGTCGGCCACACCTCCATGGCGTTCGGCATCGCCATCGCCTTGGCGATGTCGACCAGCGGCGCTCCGGTGACCGGGTTGAGGTTCGAGGTCATGCCGAAATACGCCACGCCGTAGCCCGGGAAGTAGCGGGTCACGAGCAGGTAGAACAGGCAGAGGCCGAACCCGGCGATGATGCCGGCGATGGCGCCCGCCGTGGTCGTCCGCTTCCACCACACGCCCATGATCAGCGCCGGGAAGTTGCCCGCCATGGCCAGCGAGAACGCCCAGCCCACCATCGCGAGGATGTCGGCCGGCTTGGTCGAGGCGAGGTAGGCCGCGAACACCGCGACGATCAGCAGCAGGACGCGCGCCACGATCAGCCGACGGGCGGTCGGCGCGTTCGGGTCGAGCATCTTGTAGTAGACGTCGTGGCTGAGCGCGTTGGCGATGGCGAGCAGCAGGCCGTCGGCGGTGGAGAGCGCCGCGGCGAGGCCGCCGGCCGCCACCAGGCCGGAGATCACGTAGGGAAGGCCCGCGATCTCCGGGGTGGAGAGCACGATCACGTCGGTGTTGATGACGAAATCCTGCAGCCGGACGACGCCCGGATGCCCGGCCACCGCCTTGCACGCCGCGAGCACGGCGTCGATGTTGGTGGCGTTCTTGCCGCAGATCTGGATCAGGCCGAGCTCGCCCCAGTTGAACAGCCAGGGGCGGATCGCGGACAGGTCACGGCCGATGATCTCGGTGTAGACCTCGAGCTTGGAGAAGGCCGCGTAGGCCGGCGCCGAGAAGTACAGGAGGAAGATGAACAGCAGCGACCAGCCGACCGACAGGCGCGCCTGGCGGACGCTCGGCGTGGTGAAGTAGCGCATCAGGATGTGCGGCAGCGACGCGGTGCCGATCATCATGCAGAAGATGATCGCGAAGAAGTTCAGTGGCGTGTAGCTGGTGAACGGCTGGATGTGCGGCTTCAGGGCGGCCGCGGTGGCGAGGCCCGTCTGCAGCAACTGCTGCTCGCGCGCCGTGATGTCCATGATCGCGTTGCCGTAGGTGAGCTGCGGGATCGGGATCCCGAACTTCTGGTACGACAGGATGACGATCGGGGTCAGGTAGGCGACGATCAGCACGATGTACTGGGCGACCTGCGTCCAGGTGACGGCGCGCATGCCGCCGAGCAGCGAGCACACGAGAATGCCGAACAGGCCGGCGAACACCGCGATCTCGAACTGCATGCCGAGGAAGCGCGAGGCGATCAGGCCGGTGCCGTAGATCTGCGCCGTCACGTAGGTGAACGAGCAGCACACCAGCACGATCACGCCGAGCATGCGGGCGAAGTTGCCGCCGTACCGGAACGCCATGAAGTCCGGCACCGTGTAGGCGCCGAACTTGCGCAGATACGGGCCGATCAGGATCGCCACCAGCACGTAGCCGCCGGTCCAGCCGAGCACCCAGGCGAGCCCGTCGTAGCCGAGCAGGAACAGGGTGCCGGCCATGCCGACGAACGAGGCGGCCGACATCCAGTCGGCGCCCGTCGCCATGCCGTTGTAGAGCGCCGGCACGCTGCGGCCGGCGACGTAATACTCGGACACCTGGGCGGTGCGCGACATCACGCCGATGATCGCGTAGACGGCGATCGTGAAGAACACGAACAGGTAGCCGAGAATCTTGTTCGGCACGCCGACCTGCTCGAGGAGCGCCAGCGCCATCACGAACAGGAAGAAGCCACCCGTGTAGAACCCGTAGATTTTCCCCAGGTTCTTGATGAAGTCCGAAGAGCCGGAAGCTTGTGTCGCCATGTCGGGTTCTCGCTCACTCGTCCTCGGCGACGCCGTGGTCGCGGTCGATCTTGTCCTGCTGCCATGCGAAGAGGAACAGCATGACGACGAAGACGATCAGGGAGCCCTGCGCGGCCATGTAGAAGCCGAGCGGGAAGTTGAGCACCGGGATCGTGATCTTGTTCAGCGGGATCACGAACATGTGGATCACGTAGCCGAAGACGAACCACACCGCGAGGTGGCCGAACATCAGCCGGGTGGTCTTCCTCCAGTGGTCGCGATCGTTCTCGGGCGTACTGACGGGTTCGACGGACATGAGCGTGCAACCTCCTACGACGCCGCCGGAGGGCAGCGTTCGGGTCGATGTTGAAAATAAGGGCCGGCGTTGATCGCGACGGCGTTCGTCCCTTGTCCTCCCGGGCTTGGTGCCGGGTTCTGGATAGTAAAAATGCTAACATCGGTTGCGGCAACGCCTATTAGACTTTCGTCGGTCGCGACGTGATCAGCTCGTTGATGTTGCGGTGCAATATCGAAGTCCGTGCGCGGCCTCTTCCGGTCGAGCGCGCGACCGCGGTAAGGTCCTGCGACAACCGGGACTCGCAATGGCTCTGTTCGGATTTCTTCGTCGCAAGCCGCCCGTCCGCGATGCGGCGGCGCTCGCCGATTTCATCGACACGCAATCGGCTTTTCTGGTCCAGAAGGGCATCTTCGAGTATGCGCGCGCTCGCGCCGGGCACTACGCGAAGGTGATGTTTCACGAGGCCGACTTCAAAGCCGCCGTCGAGGAGGCGCGCTGGCGCGCATTTCCGCTCGGCCTCGCCATGGTGGTCGAGATGGTGGAAGGCGAGCTGCGGCCTCATGCCGCGGGAGATCTCGCGGCGTTCCACCGCGCCCTCACCGCGACGGCGCTCGCCGTGTTCGATCGCTATCCCGCGCCGGCGCCGCTCGACCCCGGCGACTGGGCGGCGGCGCGCGACGACATCGCTCATGTGGTCGAACGCTGCGCCATGCATCCGGTCAAGCGCGTCGTCGACGTGCCGGAGCCCTACACGCAGCCCTATTTCGCGCTGATGCCGATCCACAAGAAGCTGCGCGGCCAGGACTTCGACACGACGCGCAACTATCTGCGGGTCGCGTTGTGCAACATCCACGACGAGCTCGTCGAGCGGCTCGACGCCGACGCCGTCGCGGCGGCGCTCTCGCGCGGCGGCTGAGCGGACGACGCGCCGGAGCGGCGCCGCGGGCGAGACGCGGGGAGACACGCGGGGAGGCAACTGGATCATGATGGCGGCCGCCGACAATGCCACGCCCCTGATGGTGCTCGAGGCGATCGCGATCGACACCGAGACGACTGGCCTCGATCCCCGAAAAGCCTGGGCCGTCGAGCTCGCCGCCGTGCGCATCTCGGCCGGCAAGGTGGTCCCGGACCCGGTGTACCGAAAGCTGGTGCGCCCGCCCGAGCCGATCCCGCGCGCCGCCGCGGCGATCCACGGGATCGACGACACCATGGTGTCGGCTGCGCCGCCCTTCGTCGCGGCGTGGCCGGACTTCGCCGCCTTCATGGGGCGTGGCGCCGTGGTGATCGGCCACGCGATCGGTTTCGATCTCGCGGTCCTGCGCCGCGAATGCGAGCGCGCCGGCCTGCCGTGGACGCGGCCGCGCACGCTCGACACGCTGCTGCTCGCCGAGGTGGCGCAGCCCGATCTCGCCGAGTACTCGCTCGACAGTCTCGCGTCCTGGCTCGGCATCACGATCGAGGGCCGCCACAGCGGGCTCGGTGACGCGCGCGCCTGCGCCGAGCTGTTTCTCGCCCTGGTGCCCCGGCTGCGCCAGCGCGGCATCCGCACGCTGGCCGAGGCCGAGCAGGCCTGCCGCACCCTCACCGAGGTCCTCGATCAGCACCATCGGGCCGGCTGGGTCGAGCCGGTGTCGCCGCCGCTGCGCTCCGACCGCGAGGCGGTGTTCGCCCGCATCGATTCCTATCCGTATCGCCACACGGTCGGCGAGATCATGCAGGCGCCGCCGCGCATGACCGCGGCCGATGCGCCGCTGCGCGAGGCGCTCGGCACCATGGTGGGCGAGCGCATCTCGTCGCTGTTCGTCCATCCGCCCGGCGCCGATCCGACCAAGCTCAGGCCGGAGCAGCTCGGCATCGTCACCGAGCGCGACATCCTCCGGGCGCTCGCGAATCGCGGGCCGGACGCGCTCGGCGAGCCGGTCGCCGCGGTGATGGCGACGCCGCTCGCCGCCGTGCCGGCCGATGCCTTCGTGTATCGCGCCATCGGCCGCATGGGCCGGCTCGGCGTCCGCCATCTCGGCGCCGTCGACGAGGCCGGCGTGGTGGTCGGCGCCGTCTCGGCCCGCGATCTCTTGCGGCTGCGCGCCGGCGAGGCCGTGACGCTCGGCGACGCCATCGACCAGGCCGAGGACGTCGAGGGGCTCGCCGCCGCCTGGGCGACGTTGCCGCGGGTCGCCGCGGCCCTGATGGCCGAGAAGGTCTCGGCCCGCAACATCGCCGCCGTGATCTCGCGCGAGCTCGGCGCGCTCACCCGCCAGGCCGCCGTGATCGCCGAGGCGCGCATGCGGGAGGCCGGGCAGGGCGAGCCGCCGTGCCCCTACGCGGTCGCCGTCCTCGGCTCGGCCGGGCGGGGCGAGAGCCTGCTCGCCATGGACCAGGACAACGCGCTGTTCTTCGCGACCGGCGCGCCCGACGGTCCGGAGGACCGCTGGTTCGCCGCGCTCGGCATCCATCTGGCGTCGATCCTCAACGAAGTCGGCCTGCCCTTCTGCAAGGGCGGCGTGATGGGCAAGACACCGGAGTGGCGCGGCTCGGTCGCCACCTGGCGCGAGCGCATCGCCGCCTGGGTGCGCCGCTCGCGTCCGCAGGACCTCCTCTCCGTCGACATCTTCTTCGACCTGCGGCCCGTGCACGGCGACGCCGCGATCGCCAACGACCTGCGCGCCGCCGCCTTTGACGCGGCGAAGGGCGAGATCGCCTTCGCCAAGCTCCTGGCCGAATCGGCGGGCGCGGTCGAGCTGGGGCTCGGCTTCTTCGGCGGCTTCCGCAGCCAGGGCGGCCGGCTCGACCTCAAGCGCACCGGCACGTTTCCGATCGTCACGGCGGCCCGCGCGCTCGCCATCCGGCATCACGTGGTCGAGCGCTCGACGCCGGAGCGGCTCGCCGCGGTGGGCAGCCGCGGGGTCGGCGGCCAGCATGACCTGCAGGGCCTGGTCGACGCCTACGGGACGTTCCTCGACCTCGTCCTCGGCCAGCAGCTCGACGACCTCGAGCACGGCGTTCCGGCCGGCAACAGCGTGGTGATCAAGCGGCTCGCCGCGCGCGACCGCGAGCGCCTGCGCCTCGGCCTCGAGCAGGTCGCTCAGATCGATTGGCTGACGCGAGATCTGCTGATCGGGCGGTGAGGGGGATCATTCCGGGGCGCACCGAGCCGCCCGCTGGACCGGCCTCGACGATCGTCCGCGCAAGATCGCCGCGGCGACGCTCGCCGCCATCGACCTAAAAGCCCGGCCGCTTGCCAGCGCCCGTGTCCTGACCTACGCCAAGGAGCGGTGAGCTGGCCCGGCCGGCCCGCCATCCGACATCGCGAGGCGCTGCCCATGCCCCCGAAACCGGCGGTGGTCCCTGGTCCCGACGCCGACGCGGCGAAGCCCGCCCGCATCGCGCCGGCGAGCGTCGCGCTGCGCGTCGCCTTCGGCAATGGCGGCCGCCTCGACCCGGAGGACATCGCCCTCCTGGAGACGATCCGGCGCGAGCGCTCGATCCTCGGCGCCAGCCGGGCGTCCGGCACGTCCTACCGCAAGTGCTGGCTGATGGTGGACGCCCTCAACCACACCTTCGAGACCGCCGTGGTCGAGACCTTCCCGGGCCGGCGGGGCGGCGGGGCGGAGCTCACCGTGTTCGGCGAGCGGCTGATCGCGCTCTATCGCTCGCTCGAGCGACAGGCCCGCAAGAGCGGCGCCGCGGCGCTGGCCGAGCTCACCGCGGCGCTCGATCCGGATTACCAACCACGGGCCAGCGGCGGGGCGTCGGCAGATCCGCCGGACGAACAGCCTCGCTCCCGATCGCGACCGACTTGATCATCGCCCACGCTGACAGGCCGGGCTCCAACGCCAGCCGCTCGACCGACTCCCAGGTCACCAGGGCGTCGAGCCGCGTCGCGCCGAGATCGAAGGTGACGCGGGCATAGGGCGCGGCGAGCCGCTCCACCGCGACGATGGTGCCGGGCAGGCGGTTGGTGATCGACACGTCCATGGGCCGGGTCAGCGCCACGGCGACGTCGCGGGCGTCGATCGTCACCCGCACGCCGGTGTCGACCGGCGCCGCCACCATCGGCACCCGCAACTCGCCGTCGCCGAAGTAGAGCGTCGACATGCCCCACTGCGGATCGTGCCGCAGCACCCGGGCGTCGAGCGTGGTGGAGAAGGCGACCGGCGCGGCGGCCGCGGTGGCGAGCTGGTCCGACATGCCCGCCACCATGCCAGAAACACGCCAGCCGGGGGAGGCACCTCGGCGAAAGGCCTCGTGTCCCGGGCGCATCGCGATGAAAACGAGGCCAAAGAGCCCCCCACCCCCGACCCCTCCCCGCCACTCGCTTCGCGAGCGGGAGGAGGGGAGAAGCGGCGCTGCGGTTATCTCGGCGCGGCACGGCGCTTCGGCTCCCCTCCCCCCCGCGCCCGCAGGGCGTGGCGGGGAGGGGGCGGAGGTGGGGGGCTCTTTCTTACAGCCGCGCCAACCCGATCCCGCGATTCACGCCGGCTCCAGCACCACCTGCACGTCGCGCGGCTTGGCCGTGTAGGGGGCGGAGGTGACCAGCACGCGGGCGCCGGCGCTCGCGTAGGCGCCGGCATTGTCCGGCGTGACGCCGCCGGCGGCGGCCACGATGGTCGTGGGCGCGGCCTCCTTCAGGGCGGCGACCAGCGCCGCGATCGCCTCCGGGGAGAACTTCTCGGCCTGGATCACGTCGGCGCCGGCCCGCGCCCAGGCGACGCCTTCGTCGACGCCTGCGACCTCGATCACGACCTTCTTTTCCGGAACGAAGCGGCGTAGGCGCGCGACGATCTCGGCCGGCGCGAGGTCTTTCAGAAATCGCCGGTGCTCCTCGAACACGAGGACCGTCTCCGACAGGCCGAGCCGGTGCGGCACCGCGCCGCCCGCCAGGATCGCCTTGATCGACAGCGCCTTCGCGCCCGGCACGGTCTTCCGCGTGCAGGCGACGGCGATGTCCGGGGATACGGCGCGCGCCGCCTCGACGATCGCCCGCGTCGTCGTGGCGATTCCCGAGGCGATCTCCAGCATGGTCTGCGCCACCTTCCAGGCGCGATGCAGCGCCCCGGCCGGACCGCGCGCTTCGAGAATTTTCTCGCCCGGCGTCAGCGAGGTTCCGGAGCCGGCGAGCAGCGTGACCTCGGCGCCGGTGCGTGCGACCAGCCGCGCCGCTTCCTCCGACAGCGCCACCACGAGCCGATCTCGCGCCGCGAACGTGATGCGGGCCGGCTGTCCGGAAATGCCCAGCGCATGCGTGGTCAGGTCGCCGAGCGGCACGTCGTCGACGAGCAGCGCGTCGAGGACGTGATCGGGCAGGACGGGCGGCAAGATGGTGGTCGGCGAGACGGCGGACAGCATGACGAGCATCTCCAAGGGCGCCGGCGCGACGGGCGCCGCGCGCTTGCTGTCCTATATCGAAAATGATACAGGATTACAGCCTCGTCCGGTGCCGGGCCGGCCGCGACGGCAGGGTTCGCTGCGCCTGTGGTGCAGTGTTTTTGCGAGGACACCAAGATGAAAATCTCGGCCCGCAACGCGATCGAGGGCAAGGTGGTCGAGGTGCTCAAGGGCGCCACCACGGCGCATGTGAGGCTCGACATCGGCGGCAGCGTGATCACGGCGTCGATCACCAACGAGGCCGTCGACGAACTCGGCCTCGTGGTGGGCGGCAAGGCCTACGCCGTGATCAAGGCCTCCGACGTGATGATCGGCGTCTGACCAGCCCCCCGCTCGCCTCGCGCGGCGCTTTCCGCACCCGCCGTACGGGCGGCGTTGCTGTCACGTGCGGCTAACGGGGCGTAGCTCTCTGCCGCCGCACCCAGAACCACGCCGACACGGCGACGGGCACGCCGAGCCCGAGCCAGGAGACGAGGTCGAGGAGGCCGTCGCCGACCAGCGCGGCGACGAGGCCGGCCGTGCTCACGAGCGCGATGATGATCGGCCACGACCAGATGCGGGCCGTGGAGTCGCGTCGGCCGGACGCGCGGCGGGAGGTACGGCGTGCCCTAGCCACGGCGCTGCTGCGATGTGCGGCGGTCATTCGGCGGGCTGCGTGGACGGTGCCGACGGGATTGCGTCCGGCGCGACGATGCGGCGGGCGCCGATCCGCGAGCGGCGGCGTACCACCCATAGATAAAGGCCGGTGCAGAGCACCGCGATCGTGATCAGGTCGAGCAGCGCCCAGAGGATCTTCAGCGGCATGCCGCCGTAGTCGCCGAAATGCAGCGGCTGCGAGACGAGCAGCGCCTTCAGATACCAGGGCAACTCGCGCGTCGCCGTGACGGTCGCGGTCTCGCCGTCGACCAGCACGGGCGTCATCAGCCGCGAGGTCAGCGGCGCCTCGCCGCGCATGAACACGACGAAGTGGTGCTGGTCGGTGTAGTAGGGCGCCTTCGGGAAGGCCATGAAGAACGTGGTCTTGCCGGGCGCTGCAGCGCGCGCCGCGTCGACGGCCGCCTGCACGGAGCCGTGCTGCGCCAGCGGCGGCTTGCCCGCATAGGGCCGCACCATCTCGGCCAGCTCGGTCTTTTGCCAGTAGCCGATCATCAGCTCGGCGAGCGTGTTGATCGTGCCGGTGAGGCCGACCACCAGGGCCCACACGACGGTGACGACGCCGAGCAGATTGTGGACGTCGAGCCAGCGCGCGCGCGACGAGGTCGCCCGCACGGTGCCGAAGTCGAGCCGGCGCATGAACGGGGCGTAGAGCACGACGCCCGACACGATCGCGACGGCGAACAGCAAGCCCATCGCGCCGAGGAAGAGCTTGCCGGGCAGGCCTGCGAACATGTCGACATGGAGCTGCAGCATCACGTGCATGAAGCCGCCGGGCGCCGGCTGACCGAGCACCTCCGCGGTGCGGCCGTCGAGCGTGACCAGGCGGTTCTCCTCGACCGGCGACGTGTAGGTGGGCGAGACGACGACGTGGACGAGCGCCGCCTCGTCGCGGTCCCACACGACGTAATGCGGCACGTAGCCGGGATAGCGGGCGACGCCGGCGGTGACGATGCGATCGAGATCCGCCATCGGCGTGCCGGCCGGCAACACCGCGGGCTCGGCCGTCTCGCCGGTGAGGTGCTCGATCTCGTGGTGGAAGATCAGCGGCAGCCCGGTGATGCACAGCATCAGCAGGAACACGGTCGAGATCAGGCTCGTCCAGGTGTGGACGCGCGACCAGATCTTCACGGCCCGCGGCGTCATCGCGTGGACCCGGGGGAGTCGGGGGTGATCTCCGTCATGCGTCGGCCGTAGCATGGCCGGTCGAGGCAGAACAATCGCCGGCGGCGCGCGATCGATCAGTTCGAAGCGATTCCAAGCTTGGAATCGCTTCAGATCAGATCGTGCGCGGCGCCGGCCGCGCTCAGCACGCGGCGGCGAGCTGCGCGCGCAGATGCGGGTACTTCTCGGTGAGCAGCGAGCCCGTGTAGTAGGTCGGCCGGAACGCCGGCTGCGCCCGGATCGCGTCGAGCCAGGCGCCGACCGCCGGGTGCCTCGCCCACAGATGCGCGAGCCGGATGTCGTCCATCCGCACGATCACGGGCATCACCGAGATGTCGGCGAGCGTCGGCGCCGGCCCCTGCAGGAACGGGCCACCGCTCGCCGCGATGGCGTCGGCCATGCGCGCGACCGTCTGCTCGAGCTTCTTCAGCGACAGGTCCATGTCGGCCTGCGGGAAGCCGGTGCGGCCCATCGACAGCAGGAACTCGCGGCGCAGCGGCTTGGAGTCCGCCATCGCCCGGAACGCCTCCTCGCTCATCGCCTGGAAGTGCGGCAGGAAGGCGAGGTTGTAGCTCGGCACCCGGATCGCCGGCGCCGGCACCTCGTCGATGAACCGCATCAGCGACCGCATCGTCGCCCGCGCCACCGGGTTCTCCGGCACGAAGCGCGGCGTCTCGGGAAACACCTCCTCGACATATTCCATGATCACCGAGGAATCGATGATCACGGCGCCGTCGTGCACGAGCGTCGGGACGACGCCGTTCGGGTTGAGCGCCAGATAGTCGGGCTTCAACTGATCGCCGGCGAACAGATCGAGCCGATGCTCGGCGAAGGCGAGGCCCTTGGCGTTCAGCACGAAGCGCACGCGCTGGCTGCAGGTCGATTGCGGCGCGTTGTAGAGGGTCAGGGCCATCGGCGTTCTCTCCCGCGAGTTTCTTGTGGGGCGGGAGGCTCGCAGGCGAGCCGGCACGGCGTCAAGCTCGCGCGGCATCAAATCATGGGCCGATCACTCGCTCCGTTCGTCCCCGCGAAGGCGGGGACCCAGGGCGCCACGGCGCGCCGCGTCTGGATGCCCGCCTGCGCGGGCGTGAGCGGAGGATGAGGCGAGCGCGGATCAGAACGCCGACCGACCGACGTGAAACGCGCTCACCGCCGCCCGCGGCGTTGCGGCAGCGTCACCTCGAAGGTGAAGCGGTCGGCGCGGGCCAGCGTGCGGCCGATCAGCGTGGGCGCGCCCGTCTTGGTCGCCATCGTGTAGTCGACCCGCATCATCGGCGAGCCGGCCGGCAGGCCGAAGCGGGAGGCGTTCTCCTCCGGCAGTGCCGTGGCGGAGAACTCGCAGCGCAGGTTCTCGACGTCGAACTTGCGCTCCTTGAGGAGCGGGAAGATGAACCGCTCCGACAGTCCGGCCCGCAGCTGCTTGGCGAGCCGCGGCCGGAACCACCACGCATGCAGCGCCACCGGCTCGTCGTTGGCGAAGGTGAGCTTCTGGTGGACGAACAGGCGCGCGCCGCGCGGCACCCGCAGGCGCGCCGCGACGTCGTCGTCCGCCTCCACCTCGGTGAAGCCGATCTCCTCCAGCCGCGGCGTGAAGCCGGCGCGGGCGATCTCGTCGCCGATCGAGCGGTCGGGATCGCCGGCGAGCACGCGATGGATGCGCGGCTTCTCCTTGACGAAGACGCCGAGCCCCTGATGGCCGCGGATCAGCCCCTCGTAGGTGAGCTCGGTGAGGGCGCGCCGCACCGTGATGGCGCTGACCTCGAACTCCTCCATCAGCTCGCTGAGGCTGGGCAGGCGTTCACCCGGCGGATAGGTCCCGCGGGCGATGCGGGTGCGCAGCGCCGAGGCGACGTCGTGATACAGAAAGGAGCGGCGCGTATTACGCATGATGATAAAACTGTGAGGCCGTCGGGATGGAGCGACCGAAAGTGCTCGGCGTCGAACGGCGGACGAGCGAATCGCGCCGTCACGTGTTCACGACGGCTAGTTCTTCGCACGTCGAAGGGCCGCCTGTCGATTGCACTTTCGCGTTTTTACCCGATTCTGTGTGCGCGGCCGCCATGCGCGGCCGCTCCGGGACGAG
The DNA here is from genome assembly GCF_046000175.1 of Rhodoplanes sp. SY1. Lineage (NCBI taxonomy): Bacteria > Pseudomonadati > Pseudomonadota > Alphaproteobacteria > Hyphomicrobiales > Nitrobacteraceae > Rhodoplanes > Rhodoplanes sp. SY1. Next base: position 2,292 of record NZ_JBEOMB010000118.1, on the reverse strand, counting down.
CAGCGCGGCTTACTCGTCCGAGCTGCGGAACAGTCGACGGCCCTCGGTGCGGCGCGCCAGGATCTCCGCCGTGTCGGAGCCGAGCGTCGGCGACGCGGCCGTGTAGTCGAGCGGCGTGCGCGACAGCAGGATCGGCGTGCGCACGCCGGGCACGTGGCCGGCTTCGGTCGCCGGGGCCGGCAGGTCGAGCCGCAGGCCGCGCGCCACGACCTGCGGATCGGCGAACACCTCGGCGACGTCGTGGATCGGCCCGGCCGGCACGCCGACCGCCTCCAGGGCGGCGAGCAGATCGTCGCGGCGGTGCTGCGCCGTGAGCGCCGCGATCGCCGCGGTGAGGCCGGCGCGCTCGGCGACGCGGCCGGCATTGGAGGCGTAGCGCGGATCGGCGGCGAGCGCCGGGGCGTCGAGCACCTCGCAGAACCGCCGGTACTGGCCGTCGTTGCCGACCGCGACGACGAGATGGCCGTCGGCGGCCGGGAAGACCTGATAGGGGACGATGTTCGGGTGGGCATTGCCCATCCGGGTCGGAGAGCGTCCGGAGACCAGATAGTTCAGCGCCTGGTTGGCGAGCACGCCGACCATCGAGTCGAGCAGCGCCATGTCGATATGCTGGCCGAGGCCGGAGCGCGCGCGCTCGATCAGCGCCGCCTCGATCGCCACCGTCGCGTAGAGGCCGGTGAAGATGTCGGCGAAGGCGACGCCGATCTTCATCGGCTCGCCGTCGGGCGCGCCGGTGAGATGCATGATGCCGCCCATCGCCTGGATCAGATAGTCGTAGCCGGCCCGCGCCGCATACGGTCCGGTCTGGCCGAAGCCGGTGATCGAGCAGTAGATCAGCCGCGGATTGATCGCCTTCAGGCTGTCGTAGTCGAGGCCGTGGCGCTTCAGGCCGCCGAGCTTGAAGTTCTCGATCAGCACATCGGCCTCGCGCACCAGCGCGAGCACCAGATCGCGCCCCTCCGGCGTCTCGAAGTCGGCCTCGACCGAGCGCTTGCCGCGGTTGGTCGAATGATAATAGGCGGCGGCACCGCGGCTCGCCTCGCCGTCGGTCGCGTCCCCGTCGGCGCGACGCTCCGGCACGAAGGGCGGGCCCCAGGTGCGGGTGTCGTCGCCGACCTCCGGACGCTCGATCTTGATCACCTCGGCGCCGAGATCGGCGAGGAGCTGGCCGGCCCACGGCCCGGCGAGGATGCGGGCGAGCTCGAGGACACGGACGCCGGCGAGAGGGGGGCGGGGCTCGGTAGCAGGAGACATGTGACGCACGCGATGACGGATTTCGGAGGGGTGTGCTAGCAAGGAAGCAGATTCCTCGTGCCGAGGCGAGCCCGATCCGGGCCGCTGCCGGCCACGCTCATTGCACCGACCCACTCCGTGCTCCGGGTGACCTTCGAACCGCGGACCTCTCGATGACGGACCTCTCGATGACGGACCTGCCGACATGACGGACCTGCCGACCGGCCCGATCGCCCTCCATGTCTCCGGCTTCGGGACGCCGCTCGTGCTCTTGCACGGGCTGGGTTGCGACCACCGGTCCTGGGACTTCGCTGCGCCGCTCGCCGATCGCTTCCGGCTCGTCTCCTACGATCTGCCGGGCCACGGCGCGACGCCGGTGCCGACCGAGCCCTACACGGTCGAGGATCTCGCCCAGCAGCTCGCCGACCTGTTCCGTGCCCAGCATATCGGCCGCGCCCACGTGGCCGGCATGTCGCTCGGCGGGCTGGTCGCCCAGCACTTCGCCGCGCATTTTCCGGCGCTGGTGGATCGGCTCGTGCTGATCGACACGATCCCGCGCTACACGTCCGAGATGCGCGCCGCCTGGCTGGAGCGCGCCGCGGCGGCCCGCGCCGGGGGCGTCGCCTCGCTCACCGAGATGCTGCTGCCGAACTGGTTCTCGGCCGAGGCGATCGCGGCCGACGCCGCCGGCGTGCGCTATTTCCGCGACGTGCTCGCCGGCTGCCCGGCCGAGGGCTACGCGCTCGCCTGCGAGGCGCTCGCCGCCGCCGATCTCCTCGCCGAGGCGAGCCGCATCGCGGCGCCGACCCTGATCCTGTGCGGCAGCGACGACCGTACCCCCTTCGTCGAGGGGGCGCACTGGCTCGCCGGCACGATTCCGCACGCCCGCGTGGTCGAGATCCCCGGCACCCGCCACGCCGCCGTGCTGGAGCGCCCCGATCTGGTCCTGCCGCAGCTGCGGGAGTTTCTGACGGGCGGGTGATTTCGCTTTCTGTCCGACGGTCGGCGACAACAAGCGTCGGTGCAAGATCAGCCCCCCACCCCCGGCGCGCTTCGCGC